>JBDSRT010000043.1:0-4389 GCA_039929165.1 Ginsengibacter sp. | reverse complement strand
CAGTGGGCAGCGCTGTTTTGATTTGAGTAATACCTTTATCTGTTATTTCAAGGCCACCAAAACCCATCAATACACTTTGCAGTATGCCGCCGGCTCCGGTTGCAAAATATGGATTAGTACCGCCTTTAGTTTCTGCAATTACTCTAAATGGCGGATTAAGATTTTGTACATACGCATCTTTAAACCAGTGCAGCGCCTTCTCTCTATCCCCCAATCTTGAATACAACAAAGCGAATACTCCTTGCGTCATAGCTGGCGTGCCTTCATCGGGAACTCTTGCTGAATAATAATCAAGATCTTTTTTCACCTGTGCTTTATCAGTAATTTCTTTAAGCGGATATGCTAATAGATTCACATCAGCCTGCTTAATACCTTCCCCTTTATATGAGGCATGTTCCTGCGTTATTCCATCTTTCATTTTTAAGATAGGAATGTTGTTGGCTACATCTGCCCAATCTGCATTTAATTGTAACCCCAATATTTTTGCAGCCGCATTTGCAAAACGCAAATTAGCTTTTGCAGCAGCATTGGTAAAAGCATTGTTATCTACATTCTCAGCCCATTCATCAGCGGCCACCACATTTTTAATATCATATTTTCCCGGGCCATTTCTTTCTACACGACTTGCCCAAAAATCTGCCGTAGCTGAAAGTATAGGCCAACCTTTTTCTTTTAGCCAAACTTTATCCTGTGTAACCAAATAATAATTCCAGGTTGCTATAGCCACACATGCAGTGATGTGATGTTCAAAAGGACCACTCAATGCCCATACCGGCGTTTCTTCTACGCCAGATTCTGCACTTTCCCAGGGATACATAGCACCTTTGTAACCACGGTTAAAAGCATTGCGTTTAGCCGCTTCCAATCTTTGGAAGCGATACTCAATCATACTCTTTGCCATCTCGGGATGCATTACAAGAATAGCAGGATACATCCATAACTCTGTATCCCAAAATACATGACCATTATAGCCAAGTCCGCTGAGTCCCATTGGCGAAGGACTTAGCGCTGTGCCTTCTCTTACAAAAGAATATAAATGGTAAAGCATGCTATTCACATCCTGTTGACTTTGCGGATCACCATCAATCGTTATGCTGCTTTTCCATAACTCATCCCATGCATCATTATGGAACTGTAGTAACCGGTCTCTTCCCTGCAGCTTTGCATAAATGGTCATTCTTTCAGCTTCGTTCAAAGGATCATCATGATGAGCTGATGTAATAGATGAACCAACAACGGTATAACGATAAGTTTGCCCGGCTTTCAATTTTTTTGTAAACTTGAGCAAATGCATATTATTATCCCACATTTCGTGAATGGTGCGTGGCTCACTGCCATGCGGCTCAGTAAATATGAATGTATTGGAAGCACACATCAACAGCTTACCTGTGGGACTTTTTGCAGACGATGTTAGCAGGCTTATAGTAGTATGAGGCCGGTCAATTTCATTGTAATAATTTTCAACATCTTTTAATGCGTCGGGCGCTTCCATTACTGTAGCGCCAGTTATTATAATATCACTTGATGGTACAATTTCAACGTCCATTAAAACCGTAAAAGGCAGATGCCTTAAAGAATAATACGTGTAGTTAACAGTTGCCTTTCCCTGCATAGTAAACGAAGATGTAAAAGATGCATGCCGCATATCGATCTGCTGATGAAGACCGGTAACATTATTTTTGTCAACCCGTTTCCCATCTATCTCCAGGTAACCATTAAGCAAATTGAAGCTTCTAATAAAATTACTCACTCTTCCCCGGCCATACAAATCGTAAGCACCAGCCAGCACTACATCTTTCACCTTAAATGGTTCAGGTGATGATACGATTCCTATCATACCGTTGGCAACCGTGATACCATAGTAGTTTGAAGGATTTATAGTGTCGGCTTTGATGATCCAGGGATTTATATTTTGAGAGAAGCAAATTTGGCAAAGTAATAGAACAGTGCAAGCGGCGAAAACATTTTTTTTCATAAGCAATAAATAGAAGAACTAAATATAAAAGAAATCGGCGTATACTAAACTGAAATCATTCCTTTAGTGTAAATATGGTTTAGCTAATTTGCAGCTTTAATAGTGTATTTATGAAAGTGCTGTTGTTTGTGTTTTTTATTGCATTAGTGTTAGCGCTATTGATTCCATTCGTCTTTATTCCACGAACAATAACTTTTTCTAAAATCGCTTATATTAAAACTAATTCAAACGTAGCAGCAAGGTTTATAACTAATAGAAGCGCCTGGCAAAGTTGGTGGCCGCATCCAAAAAAAATTTACCGTAACAATGCACATAACAGCGATGCTGGAATTTTTCATTTCCGCAACGCCTCATTTTCTCCAAACAGTTCAGGTTTCGATAGAGTTGGCGTTGCTATAACAACCACATATGCCGTCTTAAACAGCACCTTAAAAGTTCTTCCTTTAAACAAAGACTCTATTGCGATTGAATGGGAAGCTGCTATGCCGGAAGCCTTCAACCCTGTAAATAGAATCCGATATTATTTTTTTGCAAGACATTTAAAACACGAAATGGCCGATATCCTTACTTCTTTAAAAGACTTTTCACAAAACACTGAAAACGTCTATGGCATCGCTATCAGGGAAGCCAAAGTAAAAGATACATTACTGGTCAGTACAAAATTTACTTCAATAAAATATCCCAGCACGGCAAGTATCTATACTGCAATAAATCAGCTCAAAGAATACATTAAATTAAATGGCGCGGAGGAAACCAACTACCCTATGTTGCATATCAAGGCAAATGGCTTTGGTTTTGAAACAATGTCGGCGATTCCGGTAAATAAGGCTGTGCCACCTGGAAAAAATTTCCTAATAAAAAGGATGATACCGGGCAAGATTTTAGTTGCGGAAGTGAAAGGCGGATCGTATAGTACTGCTAATGCTCTAAAACAGCTAGATACCTTCTTAGATGACAATCAATTTAGGTCTCCTGCAATTCCATTCGAATCATTAGTGACAGACAGATCAGTAGAAAAGGACACCTCAAGGTGGCTGACGAAAATCTATTATCCAATCTATTAATACTGGTCAATTAAATACCGGATTACTAAATTAGTTGGAAGCACAATAATGTTAGACAGCTACTTTATAAAACATCTCGCTTTGTTGCTGATACTGTGTGGATACCGGCCATACATTAGCGCCCAAACGTGTTTAGATGATTACTTTACTGCAGAATACAAGGGCAGTGAAAACTTTTCGTTAATAAAATCAATCAGTACGGTAAGTAACGAACTTGTTTGTACGGGAAAGATAACTTATACAAGGAATGGCCTTGTTAGCTCGAACGGTTGGATTGCAAAACTGAATCAAAACGGTATTGTATTATGGTCAAAACAATTCCAGGTGCCCGGATTCAATTACACCGTACTTAATGACATAGTGGAAGGTGCCGACGGCATGTATTATGCAGTCGGCGAAGCTACAGATACGGTTGGAGGCTCAAATTTACCGGTAGTAGTGGGGCTTTTCATGCGTATAAATAAGTACGGTAATGCAGTAAGTTCTGCCACATTAAATATCTCGGGACTTAAAGAAGAGTCAACTTTCTTTAAAAGTATTAACAAAGCATCGGATGGTGACTTACTTATTAATGGCTATAATATTTATCCAGGTTTAAAGAATTTCAAAGCCATTATATTACGGGTAAAGCCATCAGGTTTAGTTGAATGGATTACGAATTATGCTTCGTCGAAGTTTGAATTCAAATACCTCTTTAAAAACGCCGTACACGAAACGAAAGATGGCCAGGTGCTAACGGGAACTGTTGCACATTTTTATGATGCAATTACAGGTTCAGTTAAGGAAACCGGTTTTCATTTAATAAGTCTAGATAAAAACAGCGGTGAAAAAAAGTGGGACCAGGTTCTGGAGTATTCAGGCCTGCAGACCGCTCCACTTGTAGCACTTTCGTCGGTCTCTTACATAACAGATTTGCCTGGAGGAGAATTGTCGTTTAACACGTCATTTTCTGATTCCACAAAATACAATCAGCCCGATTATAATGGGAAGAGCGTAAGTATTATTGTCACTTCAGCAGGTGCTTTTAAAAAAGCAATCTCATATTATAACACCCAGCCCGGTTCCCATACAGCTGATGGCCTAAAGCTTAATAACAATGGAGATCAGTTGTTATTACTAGATGATGGAAAGAACAGTTTATTGGTGGAAGTTGGTAAAGAGGCAGGCTTTTTTAAACAGAAAGCTTTCTTAAATTCTGCCAGTAACTTAAGAGCTATGTCGCTAAGCCAGACAGAAGCAAATACAACCTACATTTTCATGAGCAACAAAGTTTTTGGTAACCGCATCAGCTTATACAAAACAGACACCACCGCCTCAATAGCTTGCGTAAAAGCAGAGATTAATATGATT
>JBDSRT010000042.1:0-4220 GCA_039929165.1 Ginsengibacter sp. | reverse complement strand
GCTGATCATTTAATTTTTCTGAAAATAATAATTGTGTAAGGCCGTACCTGTCCCGAAGGTCCACAAAGGTTATGCTGCCAAACTTGCGAACAGTTTGTACCCAACCAGCGAGTGTTACTGTTTTATTAAGATCTGCTAAACGAAGCTCGCCGCAGGTATGAGAACGGTACATAATATTTTAATGATGCAATAAAAAAAACATCCATTCTTTCACTTTCCGGCAAGCGAAGGAATTTAGAACCCGATGATAGAGATTGATTGAACCGGCTCTATAAAACGGACATTTTCCACAGGCGCAAATATAATAAAGAATAGTGCCATGGGTTACATGGTGTCTTCAGCAGTCTCGTTTTTTGGTTTCCAATAAATATAATACCAGCAAAGACATAAAGCACCCGAAATAAAAGGTATCAGGCAAAGATATTTATAAGTTATACTGCCGTAAACTATTTTGGTATCAAACCCAAAGAATTCGCTGATCATCCAATAAGAATTCGCTACGATCCATAAAATTATAGCAATATTATGCGCCGCTTCAGATACAAATTGACGGGCTCTCCAGGTTATAATTATAGCAAAGATCAGCGTGGGAAATATCATTGCAATACCAAGTGGTTTAAAAATAATACACCAGCTTATATCTTTTAATATCCAGAAGACGATGTGAAAATTTTCCATACGCCTATATTGGATAGGTATAGAATACAATGCCGGCCTGGCTTGTGGATCCGGCGTTAAAACGGGTTGCTCCATCATTGAATGTTTATAATTGATTATCTCACTCAATTTAAAATGGAAACCTGAACTAACAAACACTTTGGTTATTCCACGTTTACCCTGACACCTTCCGAATGGGCAGTGAATTGCGGCGCATACAAACACTGTATACTTGTTATGCCATTACTGAAATTGCCATTGTGTGTTACAAATAAGTTGTATTCAAAAACATAGCTGCCTTTTGGCAGGTAACTAAAAAAGAAATTGGTTGAGGCATCTTTTGTGCTTTCATAATAGCCAAGGCCACCCTGGTATTTATATGTACTTAAAACATTTACAGGTTCCATGCAGGCAGCCCGCATATCTTTCATGTGTATATATTCCATGTCACGGTCTGCACGTAATTCGATCCTTACCGTGATCTTATCGCCAACCTTTAAACCTGCGTTATCTGTGATAGGTTTCAATACCGGCCCACGATCTGTGTTAGTTGTAATGAATAATTTTTTATTAACCCTTAAAGGTGTTTGTGCAAAAGCGATCTTATCAAGATCTTCAAAATATTGCCAATAGGCGCCGCCCCATGTAGATGCGACTGGCTTTACGGCAGACGAAACCTTTACGCTGATGTTTCCCATTTCCGGTGTCACCTTGTGTTCTGTAAACACATATTTAAAATAGCCGGTGCCTGCCTGTTGCGGAAGCTTGTCACTTTCTATCAGCGTATCACCTACCGTGATATTTACCTTTTGTTCAACGCTTAACCAATCGCTTCCTTTTAATAGCAAAGCATAAGAGGCGTCTGCAGTAGCCCTGGAAGTAACCCAGCTATTGGTCTGCTTATTTTTTAGCAGCCATGTTTTCAGATCGTCTACAGCCTTGCCATCATTACCTATTTCAGTAAAGGCTTCAATCATCATGGCCTGTGATTCTATAGGTGCCTGGTACCATAAATATCCGCCGGTAGTCCAGTCTTTCCAATACATCCCAAGTTCTTCATTTACTATGGCATTTTCTTTTAATGATCTTAAAATGGCAGTTGCTGTACTCTTATCATTTGTTCTATAAAGTGACAACGCAATCATGGCCTGTGTATATTTATTTTGGTTTAGCCAACCGGCTTTAAGTTGATTTTTATAATAATTATAAGCAGCCTGAATTTTTTCAGGCACTTTATATTCAGGCAATAAACTTCTTAAATAAAAATATTGAGCAGTGATTGATTGAGGATAAAATGGGTAGCTTATTTTAAGCGACTGCTTACTTTTCTTTATCTCATCAAAATCTTTTTTGATGGCTGCATCTAAGTAAGGTAAAGCTTTTGCGATCATTGCCTTTACCTGTTGATCCTGTGATGGACGAACCGCTTTAAGGTTGAGCAAACGTGCAACACCAATGATAATATATTGCGTGATGTAACGGTCTTCAGGCCCGCCTTTGAACCACATAAAGCCACCATTGGGTGATTGCCATTCAGCCAATTTTTTAAAAGTTGTATTCAAGGCTAAGCTAAGTTTCGCTGCATCAAAAAGATCAGCTAATTGCTGCATTTGCGCCGTTTCATTCATGGCTTCCAGCAACCAGGGTGTTTCCTGTAGTAAAACTGATTTTAACTCTTCATTTTTTTGAAGATTTGATTTAAAATTGGCGGTGTCCTTTTGCCAAAGCTTAAAAACCTCAGCAATTTTTGGCGATGAATTAATGATGTATTGTGCTAAGGTATTGGAATAGTAACTATTAAAAAGATAGTCTGCACATTCATATTTTGGCTCGGCTAAATAAGGTAAAGATTGTATAGCATACCAGGCCGGGTTGGTTGAATATTCGATGGTTAGCGAACGGCTTTTTAAAGTTTCACTTTTACCTGAGTTCCGTAATTTATCAAAGCTGAAATGCTTTACAGAATCACCTCTTGTATGTAACGGCAAGGTTTCTGTCACCAGCATTCTGTTGGTGAGTATTGGTAGTGCAGCTTCTTCTCCATCGCTCTTATTGCCCGACTTTGCAATGATCCGATACACTAAAGCATCCGTAAAATTGAACGGCACTTCAAGCGTAAATTTTACGCCATTAGTTTTATTGGCTTCAATAGTAAAGTATTGGGACGGGAATATATTTTTAAATAAACCATCAACAGGTTTCATAGTTGACGCTTCTAACAATTGTAATTCGGCTTGTCCTGTAATTTCTTTATCAGTAAGATTCGTTACGTTGGCGCTAAATTCCATGCGATCTCCTTCCCTTAAAAACCTCGGTGCATTAGCCTGTATCATAAGATCTTTTTGTGTAATCAGGCTGCGTTCATTATAACCAAAGGCAAGCTCTTTTGTATGCGCCAGCGTAAGCAGCTTCCAGGTAGTAAGCGCTTCAGGCATAGTAAAACTAAACTCTATATTTCCGTCTTTATCTGTATTTAGCTGCGGAAAGAAGAAGGCTGTTTCATTAAAGTGTTTGCGGATGATTGTTCCAGGTGCTTGCGAAATTTGTTTTCCTGTAGGCAACATTTGTTCATATATGCCAACTTTAGGTGCAGCGAGCTGGCTTCCTTTTTTTACACCCATTGCAGGGACTACAACTTCCTGTGATCCCGAATAATTAGAATTCATTTCCAGCTTTGCATCAGAAGCAACGCCTCTTGTCTTAAATCGTACTCTGGCGTCATGTCCAAAATTGCCTGAAAAAATAAAATCCCTGAATATCTTTTCTTTTGCCTCAATATAATTTTGCTCAACTAACTTGTCAATTGAACTGGCAGCACCGAAATTCTGATAGCCATCCCACCCCTTAGGACTAAAATTGTTTGGCCATACATCCGGTACCTGCCAACCATGTTCGTTAAACTGATCCAATGATGCATCATACATAGTGGTCAACATTTCAGCAGCGACCTTTTCGCCTTTATAACCATTGATCTTTACTTTCCATTGTTCTTGGCTACCCGGTAAAGTTTTGTCCCGAAATGTTGTATAGGTAACATCAAGCTGTTTGTTTCGCCAGGGTACATTTATGACTTGTTTGCTGTCATAAATCCGGTTATCCTTTATAAAAAACTGAAGTACCGTAAAGCCGCCTCTATCATTTTCTGTTATAGTAAAATCATAGGTTTTTTTTTCTTTATTAAGACTAGCAAATTTATAAGATGCCTGTAAAGTGTCTCTGTCATTGGTCTTTACAGCTCGAATTTCCTGTTGAATTAAAAAGACATCTGTTGCAGATGTTCCTGTAAGCATGGTTGCTTTATCACCCGGCTGAAACTCACTGCCGGAAAGCAATGTATATTGATAAACTGGTGATGCTACAGCGGTTTTCTTTTCATCAAATACCAGGATGTACTTTATATCTTTTACTTCAAATCCATCTTTATCCTTTGCTGTGGCTTCTATGACATACCAGCCCTCAGGAAGCGCTTTGTTCACAACAGATCTTGACAAATTTGCTGAATCAACAGACCGCATAATTGTGTCGCCTTTTGCCCAACTTTCCTTTTCAAGTTCGTTGGCATA
>JBDSRT010000041.1:0-5508 GCA_039929165.1 Ginsengibacter sp. | reverse complement strand
TGCGTAGCAATTTTAAGTTGCCTCATGTGTGTTTATTAAATTAAAATATGAATACGCTTGTTTAACAAAAATGGATGGGAATTAATGCAAAAAGATAAGTTAAGAATTTAAGAAACTGAATTTGTTTAACCTTCTTTATATTGCAAAATTACATCCAAATTTTCGAAAGTCATAGTAAAAGGGCAATTAATAATAATCTTTATCGGGATTTTAGAAGGTGTGTAAGTAATTTTTAATAAATAATACTACAAGAAAAATTTATCTAATGATTGATTTCAGATCAGACACGTTTACTAAACCAACTGCCGGTATGCTCCAGGCTATGTTTAGCGCAGAAGTTGGTGATGACGTATTTAGTGAAGACCCAACCGTAAATGCTCTGGAAGATAAGGCGGCAAAGCTTTTTGGCATGGAAGCCGGCCTCTTCTGCCCCAGCGGAACAATGACTAACCAAATAGCTATCAAGTGCCATACCCACCCTGGAGATGAAGTAGTTTGTGATAATCAAAGCCATGTATACATATATGAAGGTGGTGGCATCGCCTTCAACTCGGGATGCCAGGTGAAAAGTATTACTGGCGATAGAGGTAAAATAACCGCTGATGACATTATTGCTTCAATTAACCCTGATGACGTGCATAAGCCAAGAACAAGACTTGTATCGCTGGAAAACACAACCAACAGGGGCGGTGGCAGTTGCTATGATATTATTGCGCTTGAACAAATTAAAGAAGTTTGTCTTTTACATGACCTCAAGCTGCATCTTGATGGTGCCAGGTTGTTTAATGCTTTGGTAGCTATGGATCAACAGCCTGTTGAGTTTGGGGAATTATTCGACAGCATTTCAATTTGTTTAAGCAAAGGTCTAGGTACGCCGGTGGGCAGCGTGTTATTGGGTACAGAAGATTTTATCAGATCTGCCCGGCGTATAAGAAAAGTATTTGGCGGCGGCATGAGACAAGCCGGATATATTGCAGCAGCCGGTGTTTATGCATTAGATCATAATATTAAAAGACTTGCCATAGATCATCTTCATGCCAAACAAATTGCTGAAGCATTATTGAAAAAAAGCTTTACTGGCAAAATGAAACCAGTCGAAACCAACATCATCATTTTTGAAGTAATTAGCAGTTATACTCCGGAAACACTTGCTGAAGCATTTAAAAAATATGATATCAAAGTGATGGCTATTTCTTTAAAAGAAGTGCGTATGGTACTTCATTTAGATGTCACTGAAGACATGGTTCAGGAAACTATTGCCGTAATCCATGATCTTTAACACATTTTCCTCTATTTACTTATCTTAATTTTGCCGTCTTCTTTTATTTAAACTGTTCTGATGTTTCCAAAAATTAATCCTACAACAACACCTGCCTGGGCGGCTTTGCAAGCGCATTTTATTGAAATGAAAACTATTCATCTCCGGGATTTGTTTGCTGAAGACGCCAAAAGGTTTGAGAAGTTTTCGTTAGGCTTACCCAATATTTTATTTGATTTTTCCAAGAACCTGGTTACTGATAAAACTATTGACCTGTTGTTACAACTTGCTGACGGGTGTAAGCTTAACAGTGCAATTGAAGCAATGTTCTCGGCGGAAAAGATCAACGAAACGGAAAATAGAGCTGTGCTACATACCGCTTTAAGAAATTTTTCAGGTAAGCCTGTTATGCTGGATGGAAAAGATGTGATGAAAGACGTGAACGCTGTGCTGCTTCAAATGAAAACATTTTGTGAAAAAATTCATTCGGGTGAATGGACAGGCTATACAGGTAAAAAGATTAAATACATTGTAAACATTGGTATTGGCGGAAGTGATTTGGGACCTTTTATGGTTACTGAAGCACTTAAGCCTTATTGGGTTGATGGCATACAATCTTACTTTGTTAGCAATATAGATGGTACAAACCTGGCTGAAGCATTGAAGAAAGTTGATCCTGAGGAAACTGTTTTTCTTATTGCTTCCAAAACTTTCACAACGCAGGAAACCATGATCAATGCTTACTCAGCAAGAGAATGGTTTCTTAAAACTGCTTTAGATGAAAGTTTTGTTGCAAAGCATTTTGTGGCCTTAAGCACTAATACAACGGAAGTAAAAAAGTTTGGTATTGACGAAAAAAACATGTTTGTTTTCTGGGATTGGGTTGGCGGAAGATATAGTCTTTGGAGCGCTATAGGCTTATCTATTGCACTAACTATCGGCTATGATAATTTTGAAAGCTTACTCAAAGGCGCCCATGAAACTGATAACCATTTTAGAGAAACGCCTTTCGTAAAAAATGTGCCGGTTATTATGGCTATGGTAAGTCTGTGGTATCTTAATTTCTTTGGCGCTGAAACAGAAGCTATCCTGCCTTATGATCAATACCTGCACCGCTTTGCCGCTTACTTTCAACAAGGTAATATGGAAAGCAATGGCAAGTCTGTTGATAGACTTGGCAAACATGTTGACTACACAACAGGGCCTGTAATATGGGGCGAGCCCGGCACTAACGGGCAGCATGCCTTCTATCAATTAATTCATCAAGGCACAAGATTTATACCTTGCGATTTTATAGCGCCTGTGCTAACGCATAATCCAATGGGCATTCATCATAAAATATTATTATCAAACTTTTTTGCACAAACCCAGGCTTTAATGAATGGTAAAACTGCAGACGAGTTAAAAGCTGAGGGCGTCGCGGAACATCTTATTCCTTATAAAACTTTTGAAGGTAACCGGCCTACGAATTCCTTTTTAGTAAAAGAAATTACGCCTTTTACTTTGGGAGAATTAATTGCGTTGTACGAGCATAAAATATTTGTACAAGGCGTGATATGGAATATTTACACCTTTGATCAATGGGGCGTTGAACTTGGTAAACAATTAGCCGGTTCTATACTTCCTCAATTAGAGAATGATGAAGAAGTAAAAGCATTTGATTCATCTACAAATGGTTTGATGAATACGTTCAAAACACTACGACAATAATCAGTTACTTCAGTAAATAAAAAAGTCCCCAAAACCGGGCACTTTTTATGTTAGTATAAATTTATTTTACCACTTATCTACTTGCTCATCTTTATGATTGGTAGAATCGTCTGGTTGTGGAGAAGGTTCAGGTTGGAGCGGTTGATCTTTAATGGCATTCACTTCTTCAACACTATTTTCAGCACTTGTATTCATGCCTTCAGCGGTATCATCAGCAGCACGATTTTCAACTGGCCCTCCATCATAACCACCTTCCGGCGAACCTTCATGATTGAAAGCATCAAAATCAAAATCAGGCATCAGATCTGTCTTTACATACTCGACAGCCTCTGTAAGGCCTTTGATAAACTTATTAAAATCTTCTTTGTATAAAAAAAGTTTGTGTCGATCATAACCATCTTCGTTGAAACGTTTTCTGCTCTCAGTAATGGTTAAATAATAATCGTTCCCTTTTGTTGCTCTCACATCAAAAAAATAGGTTCTGCGCTTACCTGCTCTTATACGTGCACTATACACGCTTTCCATTTTCTTATCATTATTCTCGTACGCCACTGTAAAAAATTTATGTGCTATATAGATATTTAACGCTTTCAAAGATAAAACTGTTTTGCATATAAAAAAGTTTTACATCATTGATTAAAAGCGGGTTCGGGGTTACTTTCATGCTTCTGCTGATGCCTGTACATTTCAGCATATAATCCATTTTTTAACAACAGCTCTTCATGCGTTCCCTGCTCTGCAATCTCACCATCATTCAACACCACAACCTTATCAAATTCAAACAAAGAAAATATACGATGCGTAATTATTATTGCTGTTTTTTCCTTAAGAAAGCCATACAGGTTTCCCAGTATCTGTTTCTCGGTTTTGGCATCAACGGCACTTAAGCAATCATCGAAAATAATTACCTGGTGTGGCTTTAATAGCGCACGGCTAATTGATATGCGTTGTTTTTGTCCTCCACTTAATGTTACGCCCCTCTCACCTATTGTAGTGTTATACTTTTCAGCAAACTTATCAATCTCATTATCTACAACCGCAAGATGCGCTGCTTCATATACCTGCTGTGTATTGGCATCAGGTACGGCAAAGGCAATGTTGTTATAAACAGAATCACTGAAGAGAAACACATCCTGAGGCACATAACCAATTTGTGACCGTATTGAATGCAGGTCAATCATATCTATTGCAACACCATCTAAAGTTATGCATCCTCCCTGCGTATCATACATACGTAACAGCAATTGTGCAATGGTCGATTTGCCCGAACCTGTTTTTCCAATTATCGCTATTTTCTCTCCGGCATTAATGGTAAGATTAAAATTTTTTATAGCGTGGATCCCTGTATGTGGGTAAGTAAAATTTACATTATCAAACCTAATGTTTCCTTTGAGAGGAACGGGATTTTTAGCATTGGTGTTTTTTACAGATGGCACTGTCTGCAAAAATTCATTTATTCTTCTTTGAGATGTTGCACCACGCTGTATCATGCTGGCCGTCCAGCCAATAGCCATCACTGGAAATGTAAGTATGAGAATATACATGATAAACTCGCCAATTGCACCAATGCTCATCTGCCCATTTATGACGGCAATGCCGCCAGCCAATATTGTAATCAATGTGCTTAACCCGATTAGTAAAGACATTGCCGGAAAATAAATGGCCTCTGTTTTTGCAAGTGAAATCGCATTACTTCTATAAGCTTCGCTATTCTTTTCAAAGAAACCAAGCATTGCTTTTTCCTGCACAAATGATTTAATAACTCTTATACCGGAATAGGACTCCTGTGCATTTGTAGTAAGATCTGACAGGAGTGATTGTATCTTATCGCTCTTCTTATTGATGATGGTGTTTACATAATAAATTGTAAAGGCCAGAATAGGCAACGGCGCTAAAACATAAATGGTGAGCTGCACATTTTGTTTGAGCATATAGTACAATGTAAAAGCAATTGTTGCTGCAAGATTGATCAGGTACATGATAGCCGGACCTGTGTACATTCGCACACGACTTACATCTTCAGAAATGCGACTCATAAGATCGCCGGTATTGTGTGTTTTAAAAAAGGCAGTATCTAATTTTTGGTAGTGTGTAAAAATTTCGTTCTTCTGATGAAACTCAATATGACGGCTCATTACAATAATTGTCTGCCGCATCAGGAACATAAAAAACCCGCTGACAAGAGCCAGGCCTAACAAAATAAGTCCGCAAATGAATACTTTACTTTTGAAAGCAACTGTAGTAAGCGAGAGATTATCTATGATCACATATTTAACCAATGGATCATAATCGGCATTGGAAACTTTTGAAGACTGCGCACTGGAGGGACTTAAAACCTGTTCAACGGTATTAAGTACGAATTTGGTGATCTGCGGCGAAATAATTCTGAAATAGTTTGAAAGCACTATAAAAACAACGCCGAGCAGAAGCAGCCATCGATACTTCCAGAAATATTTATTAAGGGTAAAAAGGTGTTTCATTTTGGCGAAATTACGATTTCGTGCCTGAAGGGATAAACACTGGGGAAGTTGCGGAATTGC
>JBDSRT010000040.1:0-3945 GCA_039929165.1 Ginsengibacter sp. | reverse complement strand
CCAAATCTCAACCGGCGCACTTAAGCTCTGCTGTGACTAAGTGTTCTGCCCGGAGAGGCTCGGAGTAGAAACACGGCCTGGGAGAAAAAGTTATAAAATAAGTTCCCCCCGCCTCGGTTATTGGAGTTCTTACAGAATTGTTCTGTTACTGCAGTCTTTTCACAATAGCGTAAGCCATAAATCTTTACCGTTGCTTATGATGGTATTTATACTTTTTAGAGAAGCGCAAATTCGATAAGCACATGCACGTGATTAGGCATAATAACGTAGCCCTTTACTGAATGTGCGTTGCTTTTCAGGTAATCAAAACCACTTATAACCTATACATAGCTGTTGGTCATTTCAAATAAGTAAAGGCAGTTTTGACAGGAAAAGGTTATAAAACAAGCTCCTTCTGTTTGTTCTATTGCAGTTCTTACAGACATGAACTAAGTTAAGAATCTTCTTTTAGATTGATCGCCGTGTCCTGCCTCTGCTGTAGCCCGCAGTAGAGACCTTTAGATTTATTTAAGATTTTATTGGGATACTATTATTACTATTATCACTTTTCTTTTTTGGTACTTTTTTCTTTTTACAATTCACATAAAAATGTGGATAGTAATTTTATGAAACAACCTGCCAGCATAAGCGAATTAGGTAGAGACAAGGTTTAAGACTTATGCCGTGTTCTAATCTTATGCTGGTTTTTTGAACGCTGGAATCAAATAGAAAATAGGGATAGCAGTCCCATTATAAGGTCTTGATCTAAGTTCAAAAATCAGGTTGATTCATTCACTTCTCAAAGAACTATTGTATGAGCAAGTTATTAAAAAATTTTATTGGTATCGACATTTCTAAAACGTGGTTTGATGTTGCTTTGATTAAAGCAGATAACCCTGGTGAGAGCATGCATCATCAGTTTCCACAAAGTGCTGATGGGTTTAAAAAAATGGTAATATGGTTACAGCAGTTAGGTGTTTTATTGAATGCTGAAACATTGTTTTGTATGGAATATACAGGAATATACAATGCAGCTTTGGTAAACTTCCTGGTTGAACAAAAAGCGCAAACGTGGGTAGAGATGCCCTTGCGCATTAAAAGATCTGCAGGCTTTGAAAGAGGCAGCGATGATAAAACCTGTGCTATAAAAATTGCAGGCTATGCTTTTCGCTACCAGGATAAGATGCAGCTGTGGCGGCCTGTTGACAGCAGTATAGAAAAAATAAAAAATCTTATTGCACAGCGAGACAGAGTAATGAATGCCATTACACAACTTACTGTTCCGGTTAAAGAGTTATCAGAATGTGGTTGTAGTAAGGACGCAAAGGAGTTAGAGAAACTGCAAAGAAGTCCTTTAAAAGCACTACAAAAAACTAAAGAAGCCATTGAGCAATTAATTATAAAAACAGTAAAACAAGACGCAGAAATTACAAAGAAGATACAACAGGTTCAGTCAATAAAAGGAATAGGCGAGGTAACTGCAGTAGCGTTTCTTGTCTATACAAAGGGATTTACTACATTCAATAATGCAAAGGAACTGGCTTGCTATTGTGGAGTGGTACCCTTTTCAAAAAGGTCCGGCATTAGTATAAGATTTAAGCCAACTGTAAGCCCTCATGCCAATAAAAAACTTAAGAAGCTGCTTCATCTTTGTGCTTTATCTGCTATAAAGAATGATAAAGAAATACAAGCCTACTTTGAAAGAAAAATAGCAGAAGGGAAAAACAAAATGAGTGTTATAAATGCTGTAAGAAATAAGCTTGTTCACCGGGTATTTGCTGTTATAAGAGATGATCGCTTTTATGAAGAAACCTATGTTAGAAAATGTGCATAAGCTATTAAAATAAATAATTAAAAACACTTTTTTGTATCATAGAAAACACGGCTGGGGATTAACATTTGTCGCTGCCACCTTTTTAATACACTTTGAAAAAATATACTCTTGGCAACTCATAAGGGCTAATAGGAGATAAAAAATAATTTATATGTTGGTTTGTATTAGCTAATGTAATATTAAAAGCGGCCTTCTCACAGCCTTTATCTTTAGTAACACCAAGCCCGTTAACAATTGCGAGTTCATACACCCCGGTATCCTTCGTAACTAAACCAATTTTCAAATGAAAAGAATCCTGACCAAACTGGTATCTGAGCTGTTGAACATGATTCGGAGATGGGGCATTTGCATCATTATAAACCAATCCTAAAATACTGACATAATCAAATTTATCCACAGCATCAATACCAGGAAAGACTGAATTATTTATTTTGTATACAAAGAGATTACTACCAATTTCAGCCGAATTTTTATACTTAATCATATTACCTGATGGAATATCTTTTAACGCAGTTGGAAAGGTGGATATCAGATAAATTGTATCACCAACTTTCACGCTATCAAGATCAGGTGTAAACTGTGCAGTAACTGCAAATGAATAGTTAGCTTCTATGCAAGGTTTTGGACAGCCGCTGTTAACGATTAAAATTATAAGCAAACAAATTATGTTATACAAATTCCGCATATAATGCTAATAATTATATTGTGAGAAAAGAGCAGTTACCTGTGAAGATGTAGTATTAGTCGTGGTTTGAAGAAGCCTTAATCGATAATTCTGCAAATTGTAAATGTTTGACTGAAACGTATTAAACAGCTGTGCATGAGTATATCCTGCAACCTGATCCAAAACTGGAGCCGTCTCACCTGTCGGATCTCTTAAATCATGAAACAAACCCTGCGGTATCCATTCAAAGTTGTCAACAGTTAAGTTGGGATTAAAATTTTCCTCAACATCTAAATGTGGGTGCCCGGTTCCGTCTGCAGTACACCATAATCCGCCGCCTTTCTGTTCCCGCTGGCAACTTGAATTTATGCCATAAGTTCTATCTGCATAAAAGTGGCCGATATAATAAGCCCAGCCTTCGCCAAGTGCAATAATAGGCGCATTTCCACTCAAACCTTTACCGTAAGGTTTAAAATCAGTATTAGTAACAAAAGTGCTGATGATCTCATTGATAGCAGTTCTGGTTAGACGGAACATAGGTTTTTTTATAAAGCAATCTAAATTACACAGAAGGTAACAAAATTGCGCCGCATTCTATGGGTTAAATAAATCCTCTACTTTTAAGAGTGAATAATAATCTGCGTTCCACTCTTCAGCTTTTACGTTTTCATTTTTCTGTGTTTTTAATGCCGGTCTATTTTTTTGCCTTAAGCCAGGTACAGGTTATTCATTGGCCAAACGCTGTCTTCATTTTTATTATTCTTCATGTGTTGGTATACCCGGCCAGCAATGGCTACAACAGTTATATGGACAGAGATACAGGAAGTATCGGCGGTATTGAAACCCCTTTGGCTCCAACCCGATATCTTTTCTACACAACTATCTTTTTAGATGGCTTTGCTATAATACTTAGCCTGTTTATTTCTATTACTTTTTTTCTATTGCTGTTGACTTATATACTGGCCTCAAAAGCCTACAGTTATAGAAAGATCAGGTTAAAGCGGTTTCCATTTATTGGGTTTGCTACTGTGATTATTTTCCAGGGAGCGGTAACTTTTTTAATGGTTTACTATGGTTGCAATACAAACCCCGGCAATGCTTTTCCCGTTTATTCAATTATTGCAGCAGCATTACTTATTGGCGGTATCTATCCCTTGACTCAAATCTATCAGCATGAAGCAGATAAAAAAGATGGCGTGATTACGATCAGTTATGTTCTTGGTTATCGTGGTACTTTTATATTTAGCGCCTGTATCTATATTCTTGCTTTTGTTTTTTTAGGAATAGTATTTATTACAAAGGCACAGGTAAAACAATATGTTCTGCTACAACTGTGCATGCTGCCGGCACTTATATATTTTTTTGTATGGCTTTTTAAAGTGTGGCATAATAAAAAAGAAGCTAATTTTAAGAACACTATGCGGATGAATTTGTTAGCTTCCCTGTGTGCAAACCTTGGATTCATCAG
>JBDSRT010000039.1:0-8713 GCA_039929165.1 Ginsengibacter sp. | reverse complement strand
GGTTACCAGTTTTAGCCTGAACTCTTTTATGTTTGGCAAACCTTTTAAATAATTAGTGTAGTGCCTGCGCATTTCATTAATACCAACAATGGGGCCTTTCCATTCAAAAGATTTATGCAAATGCTTTTTACAAACAGCCACTCTGTCTTCAATAGTGGGCGGCGGTAAAAGCTCTCCAGTTTCCATAAAATACTTTATCTCCTTAAATATCCATGGATAGCCAATAGCTGCACGACCAATCATAATACCATCAACCCCATATTTGTTTTTATACTCAAGCGCCTTTTGCGGAGAATCAATATCGCCATTACCAAATATGGGAATAGTAATGCGTGGGTTATTTTTCACTTTGGCTATAAGCTCCCAATTTGCCTGGCCTTTATACATCTGAGTTCTTGTACGTCCATGAATGGCCAAAGCTTTTATACCAACATCCTGTAAACGTTCCGCAACATCTTCAATGTTTTTAGTTTGATCATCCCAGCCAAGTCTTGTTTTAACTGTAACAGGCAGCAATGTACTTTTTACAACGGCATTAGTTAAGCGGACCATTAAGGGCACATCTTTTAGAACGCCGGCACCGGCCCCACGGCAAGCCACTTTCTTTACGGGGCAGCCAAAATTAATATCTAAGAGATCAGGATTTGTTGCATCTACAATTTTCGCCGCCAAAGATAAACTCTCTTCGTCTCCACCAAATATTTGAATGCCTACAGGTTTTTCATAATCGAATATATCGAGCTTTTTACGGCTTTTGATGGCATCTCTTATTAAACCTTCGCTGCTGATAAACTCAGTATACATCAGGTCTGCGCCGTTATCTTTACACACAGCCCTAAATGGAGGATCGCTAACATCTTCCATGGGCGCAAGAAGTAGTGGAAAGCCCGGGAGATGTATGTTGCCTATAGTGGTCATCGGTCAGTAGTCATTTGTCATTGAATTATTGGATATCGCCTTTGAATGACTAATGACCCAATGACTAGTGAGAAATTGGCTGTAAATTTACGCACTTATATTTTAAAAGCTATGATGGACAGGAATTCGAAGCAGGTAACCTATCCTTCTCAATTGGGGATTTTTTTAGGGCTTACCGGGGCGGGGCTTGTGGTGTCAGTGATACTGGGTGCTATAATTTGGGTAATGATGGCGGGAAGTGCAATCCCATCAAAAGCTGAAGAGATGTTACAGCCTAAATACTACAATGTAAATATGGTGTTGCAAGGGGTGTCTACTTTCTTTCTTTTTTTTATGCCGGCCTACCTGTTTGCAAAAATCTGTTACAAAAGGCCAAATGATTTTTTGGGGTTTAATAAACAACTCAATATTAAGCAGGTATTACTAGTAGTTGGCATTCTAATGCTTACGTTCCCATTATCAGGTGCATTGGGCGAACTAAATAAAATCTTACCTATACCTGCAAGCTGGGCTATAAAATTTAAGGCTATGGAAGCCAGCCGAGAAGCACAGGAGGCAGCGCTTATCAACATTAACACATTGCCCAAATACATCATGTCGCTGTTTATGATTGCGGTATTGCCAGCCATTTTTGAAGAAACATTTTTTAGAGCAGGTATGCAAAATCTTTTCGTGCGTTGGTTTAAAAGCCCGGTGACGGCCATAATTGTAACCGGAATAATTTTTAGTCTTATACATCTTTCTTTTTATGGCTTTTTTGTAAGATTTGGCCTTGGTGTAATTCTGGGATTATTATTTTTTTACAGCGGCAATATTTGGCTTCCCATACTATTTCATTTACTCTTTAATGGCGTACAGGTAACCATGCTGTATATCTTAAACAGGCAAAATAATCCTAAGGCAATAAAGGATATTGAAACTGCTTTTCCCTTATGGGCGGGTGCCATAGCCCTTTTAGTTATTGTTTATTTATTTAAAAGGTTCAGAGATATTTCAAGTTTACAAAAAGCCAGTTTTGTAGAGGAAGAGGAAGCACCGGTTGATGATTTTGAAGCATGGGTGTCTGATAAACAATAATAATGGCACTTAATATTGCAGTCTTTAAAACAAGGGCGCTTACGGCCGTTATTTTTGTAATAGTGATGCTCGGCGGCTTGTTGGTGAGCGGCTATAGTTTTGTACTTCTTTTAGTTATAATTCATTTCGGGTGTTGGTTTGAGTTTATAAAACTGCTTAAAAAAATAAGTCCGGCCAAATGGTTTTTATATGCCTTTGTAGGTATCGTTTATGTCACCTTACCTATTGTTTTATTATTGCTGATGGGTTTGGTTTTTACGTTTGATGACGGACAAGTTATAGATCAGATCCAACTATATAATTTTATTTTGCCCTGTGGTATTATTTTTTGCATCTGGATAAATGATACCATGGCTTACCTGGTTGGTTCCTTTATTGGCAAAACGCCCTTCTCTAAATTATCACCAAAAAAAAACCTGGGAAGGTACAGCCGGCGGTGCCTTGCTTTGTATGACGGTGATTACGCTTATTGGCTGGTTGTCAAACTATTTTAACTGGCAAGCCTGGCTGGGCATTTCTGCAGCCTGCGCTGTATTTGGTACTATTGGCGACCTGATAGAAAGTAAATTAAAACGCATGGCCGGTATAAAAGATAGTGGCACTATAATGCCGGGCCATGGTGGTTTTTTAGATAGGTTTGATTCCTTATTGGTTGCAACACCGTTCGTTTGGCTGGTACTATTCTTCCTGAACAAATAATTTCTGTAAGGCGTTTAGCTGGTTTATATTTGCTGTACATTTCTATTTAATGACGATTCATAAAGAAGGCTATACAACGATTGCCATAAGTGCATTACTCTTCGGCGCACTTAACATGATCTTTTTTTATTTTTTCAGTGCTTCAATGCCCGTATCCGTTTGGATCTTTTTCGCTGTAAGTCTTATTGCACTTTTATTTGTTATTTCTTTTTTTAGAATACCGCTAACAAATTTAACCCTGGATCCTCACCAGGTGATAGCACCGGCAGACGGAAAAGTGGTTGTAATTGAAGAAGTGTTCGACGAAGAATATTATAAAGATAAAAGACTGCAGGTATCAATTTTCATGAGTCCTGCAAATGTGCATGTCAACAGGAACCCCATAAGTGGCGAAGTGCTTTACAGTAAATATCATAAAGGTAAATATCTTGTGGCCTGGCATCCAAAATCTTCTTTGGAAAATGAGCGCCATTCTGTAGTTATAAAGAATAACAGTGAAAGCATTTTGATAAAGCAAATTGCAGGGGCTGTAGCAAAACGTATTATAAATTATTTACAGGTTGGTCAAAACGTTGAACAAGGTGCGGAGCTTGGTTTTATAAAATTCGGCAGCCGTGTAGATCTGCTTTTGCCTTTATCTGCCAAAGTAAACGTTACGCTTAATCAAACAGTAAAAGGTGGCGTTACGCTTATTTCAACGCTTCAATGACTTGCTTAAATGAATAATGCGATTTCGGTGTATATTTAACAACACTTTTAAAATTTTGTTATGAGAAAAATATTGATACTGGCTATAGCGGCTGTAACTCTAGGTGCCTCATCTTATTCTATTGATGATAGAAAAGATTCAAAGAAGAAAGCCAAAGCCAAGAAAGAATCCTGCGCAAAAGGTAAAAGCTGCAGTAAACAAAAAAGCAAGACTGCTTCTATGTAATTACTTTCTGCTAAAAATTATTTAACCTCCCATTATGGAGTTTTTTTTACACATTTACTAAGGTATATTGAAACTATATGCCAAATTGGGTAAGTTTAAAAACTTGTACTTGAGCAACTATGCACTGTGTGCTATCTGTCTATGAAACTCGTAACTTTTTAGGGTTGTGGACTTGGGTTCAAACCCTTTTAATTCTTGGAACTGGAATTGCGATAGCTGCAGATTGCGCTGTACGTGACTGTTGGATAAATCATAATTGAAAATCATGACGAGGGTAATAAAATCTCTTCCAATATTTTACTTAGTAATTGGTTTTCCCTCTTTTTCTGATCGCAATACTGGCAAGAATTAATATTTTAGGCAGTTTCTGGTTCTTTATCTTGCTTATGGGATATGTGTTAATTTATCATCCCTTGGTTTCCAGATTAAGACTTCTCGTAAATCAAAAAATTACAAAAAAACAATTTTGGTATAATTTTTTGCCAGGATGGAATAAAAAATATTTTTTGTTTTTATTCTTCAATCGTTGAAATAAAATAATCTTAGGGACAAGCACGACAAACAAAACTTCCAGACGGAGGTTTTTTGTTTTAAAGAATTCCCTCCAGCTCTTTCAAATGATAAATAGTATGTAGCGCTTTTACACTTATTGGCGCATTGATATGATTTACAAAAACACTATCCATGCCGGCATTAATAGCGCCCTGAATGTCTGCGTCCTGGTTATCGCCTATCATGATACATTCTTCAAGATTTGCGCCGGCTTTGCTTATAGCGTATTCAAATATTTCCTTAGCCGGCTTAACATAATTTGAAGCTTCGGATGTAACAATATGTGTAAAGTACTTGCTAAGGCTGGAATTCCTCAGCTTGTTATGCTGTGTGATTTCAAAACCGTTGGTGATCAAATGTATATCGTAGTTTCTGGCTTGCAGATAATCAAGGATTTCGAAAGTATGGTCAAACACTAAAGTCTTGGTAGGTAGAATATCTAAAAATTTAGCACTGATATTTTTTGCCAGCTTTTCGTCACCTATCTTAAAATCCAGCAAGGTGCGCCACATACGCCGCCATTTCAGTTCATCGGCGGTAATAAACCCTTTGTGATACCGATCCCACAAAACAGCATTATGATTTAGATAGACCGGAAAAAATTCATCAAAAGAACTTACACCTAACTCCTGTAATTTGAAGAATTCATGAATTTCAAAAAGGGTTTCCTTAGCATTACTATCAAAATCCCACAGGGTGTGATCCAGGTCAAAAAAAATATGTTTGTATTTATTAATGCCGTTCATAACGGATTAATTTTTTGTTTAGTGAATACATTGCAATTTACAGCACAATCATTGTTCGCTTTAGGTATAAACATAACATTATGACTATTGTAATTACCGGTGCCAGCAGGGGAATTGGATTTTCACTTGCCGATAAATTTGGTAAGGAAGGTAATAACCTGGTATTGTCTTCAAAGAATCCTGAGGTTCTTAAAGCGTCTGCAGATGAACTTCAAAACAATTATAAAAATGTACAGATTAAGAGTTTTGCCGCTGACCTTGCAGAGAAGCAGGAGGTAAAAAAATTTGCTGCTTTTGTTGCCAATACAAAGTTGCCGGTTGATATCCTTATTAATAACGCCGGAAATTTTTTGCCGGGCAGCGTTTATAATGAAGATGAAGGTTTGTTGGAAAAAATGATCGCTATAAATCTTTACAGCGCCTATCATTTAACACGTGCCTTATTACCGGGTATGATGGCAAGAAAAATTGGTCATGTGTTTAACATCAGTTCTATTGCAGCACTTAAAGCTTATGCTAATGGCGGTTCTTACAGCATAAGCAAGTATGCGTTAATGGGTTTTAGTAAAAATTTGCGGGAAGAAATGAAGCCGTTCAACATAAAGGTTACCACGGTTTACCCGGGCGCTGTATATACGTCTTCCTGGGACGGAAGTGGCGTTGAACCGCAAAGAATAATGGAGGCAAAAGATATTGCCAACTCTATTTATGCCATGTCTCAGCTTTCACCGCAAGCCTGTGTTGAAGACTTTATTATACGGCCTTTATTGGGTGATCTTCCATGATAACTTTTAACAACAGGTTACTTTTAAGATATTTAAAAGATTTTGAGTAAGAGTTAATTTTACAGGGGCATAATTCAGTGGCTAATGATCTTAAATTTACGCACGGTTTTTAATGTTTACAAAAAACATCTGGGACTGGCAATTGGCTTGTTATCTAGTGTCGCCACTTTTGCACAGGTTAGTTTTAAAGCCGTCTGCAGTAATGCCAACATCAGCAAGAATGAATACACCCAAGTGCAGTTTGTGATTGAAAATGCAGCAAAGGTTGACCAGATTGTTCCGCCATCGTTTGAGAAATTCCAGGTGATAAGCGGCCCTAATCAACAGAGTTCAGTAACAAATATTAACGGCGCTATAAAACAGTATGTAGCCATACAATATGTTTTAAAACCAAAGGCGCCCGGAAGTTTTCGGCTGGGAGCGGCGCTGGCAAGAATCGATGGTAAGCTTGTAAAGTCGAACACTCTTTCTATAACTGTTTTAAATTCTATTTCAGGTAATACGCCGGGTATAGGTTTGTCTTTGCCGAATGTTAATTCAACAGTAAGAGCAAAACAATTTGATGACTATATTTTGCGAAAAGGAGAAAATCTTTCTGAGAAGATTAAGAAAAATCTTTTTGTAAAAGTTGAGGTGAACAAAATTGCCTGTTATGTTGGTGAACCGATTATAGCATCCTACAAGCTTTATACACGTTTAAAGTCAGAATCAAATCTTACAAGAAGTCCTTCGTTTAATGGCTTTTCAGTAAGTGAGCTTGATCTGCAGGATAATGCGGTATTAACGACAGAAAAAGTTAATGGTAAAGAATATAGTGTTTATACACTTAGAAAGGTTCAGTTATATCCGCTGCAATCTGGCAATGTAGAACTTGAGCCTGTTGAAGTTGAGAACCGCATTACTTTTTTAAAAGGTGAATATGCAGACCAGGCAAAGGGAGATATTTTCTTTGACATCCTTAAAGACTTTGCTGATGCTAATTCACCACGGGATGCCGTTGTTGAGCAAAAAATCTCATTGCAGAGTGCACCTGTAAATATCACTGTTAAGCCTTTGCCAGGTAATGAGCCTGAAAATTTTAAAGGTGCTGTTGGGCAGTTTACCATGATGGCTGCAGTACAAAAAAACAAATTATCAACAGATGAATCTGCAAACCTTCAGATTGCCATTAGAGGTATGGGTAACCTACCTATGATAAATGCACCGGAGGTCCATTGGCCTAAAGGTATGGAAGCATTTGAAGCCAGTTCGAATGAAAAAGTGAACAAACAGGCGGTGCCGCTTACCGGTCAAAAGGTTTTTACTGTGCCGTTTACCGCAGACAAACAAGGCACTTATCAAATCCCGGGTATTGCCTTTACTTTTTTCGATCCAGCTTCGCAGACTTTTAAAACACTCACAACCTCACCAATCATTGTAGACGTTAAAAAAGGTAATGCTATAAAGAAGATTATAAAACCATTTATTAAAAAGCCCAATGAAACCACCGTTTTTTCTAACCCAAACTTTTGGATATTGGTATCGGCCATTATAGTTACGGGGCTTTCACTCGTTTTTATTAAAAGGAGAAAAGATTCAAAAGATATAAAGCTGGCAGATTATAAAAATAAAATACCTGTAATTGGTAATGACCTTATAGCCAAACACCCACTCGCTGATGCTGAAGAAGCCATTGATGATAATGATCCGCAAAAATTTTATTACAAATTAAACAGATGTCTTAAGAAATATCTTGGTGATAAATTCAATGTGTCTTTACATGAATTAGGTAAGAAAAAAATAACCGAGCTGCTGGATAAAAACAATGTATCTGTGGCAACAGGTGTAATGCTAACTTCTGTGCTTGAAGAAACAGAATTAAATTTATACGCGCCAGTATCTACACAACATGAAATGCAACGAACTTTTGCTAAAGCAAGCGAAGTAGTAGCGCTTTTAGACAAACAGGTTATTAACCGGTAAACTTATAACCAATGCCTCTTACCGAATGAAAGTATTTGGGATTGCGGCTGTCTTCTTCAAAATATTTGCGATAGTTCAAAATAAAATTATCAATAGTTCTGGTGGTTGGATACACATTGTAACCCCAAACCGCCTGCAGAATTTTCTCACGGGGCACCACTTCATTTTTGTTTTCAATCAATAGTTTTAAGAGCATTGCTTCTTTCTTGGTAAGTGGTATTATTTCACCATTTTTATTGGTGCTCTGTAAAGCTTTGAAGTTGATGGTATTCTTTCCAAAAACATATTCATCACCCAAAGAATGGCGTTGAGCAATGCGGTTACTTTTATTAATGAGCTTATCAACCCTTAACAGCAATTCTTCTAAATTGAAAGGCTTAGTTAGATAATCATCTGCTCCTTTCTTTAAGCCAAGCACCCTGTCTGCACTGCTATTCTTAGCACTTAAAATCAAAATAGGAATTTCATTGCCCTGCAGACGAATATGTTCGCAAACGCTGATGCCATCAAGCTCCGGAAGCATTACATCAAGTATCATTAAATTAAAGTATTCATTCTCAACAGCTGTTATGGCTTCAGCACCATCACCAACTGTTGTTACTTCATAACCTTCCAGTTCAAGATTCAACTTTAGTGCCTCTGAAAGGTTTTCCTCATCTTCAACTAATAGAATGGAATTTTTCTTTGTCATCGTTTTATACCTTCATCACTCAATTACCCGTTTGTAAATCAATAACAAAATTACTGCCCTGAGGTTTATTATCTGTTACAATAACCGAACCCCCATGTTGTTCAACAATTTTTTTAGTAAGATATAAACCCAGCCCTGTGCCTTTGGCTTCTCTTGTATGCCTGTTACCTGCCCGGTAAAATTTATCAAAGATTTTCTTTTTGTCTTCGGCAGAAATACCTTTTCCTTCGTCACTTATTCTTAATTGTGTTGAACCGGATGATCTTTTCAGGTTTGCAGTAACAGGGGTCTTACTATCTGAATACTTAACAGCATTATCAACCAGGTTATTTATAGCAAGCTGAAGCAA
>JBDSRT010000038.1:0-8202 GCA_039929165.1 Ginsengibacter sp. | reverse complement strand
CAATTATGAGAAAGTATTTTCTGCAATAAGATTAAAACCGGCTTAATAAGCTTTTGTTAAAGCAAATTCATCAAAATTCCAAAAGCACTTTGCTTATTTCGTCTTTTACTTTCTACCTTTTACTTCTTTAGTGTTATGAGTTACATCATCACCTTTAGCGAGCTGCTCTTCACCTCCCCGGCTATCAAGATCATCCCATTGTTCAGGTCTTTTCTTGTTATTGGTTAATTGTTTGCCCTGATTAATGTTTTGATTAGTGGTCGTATTCATAGCTTATATTGTTGCAAGAATTATGTTTTGCAACACTAAAATTGGTCAAGTATTTGAATGAAAGTCTTCAAATTATAGGTATGCAAAAAGATGATAATACAGTTAACCCGACACCGGAAGATAAACCGTTGTCAAATGCCATTAAAAATCCGGATGATTGGACAACAGGCGATGAAGTGATGACTGGTGCACAGGCCTCTTATTTAAAAACGCTTGCAGCAGAAGCTGGAGAACCATTCAAAGAAACACTTACGAAAGCTGAAGCGTCGAAGCGCATTGAGGAGTTACAGGAAAAAACCGGCCGAGGAAAAAATCATTAATTTATTCTGAAATATTGGTATCAGCTTTTACGATGACAAGACCTTTCGTCCATCGTAAAAGTTGGCGGAATAAAGCAAAAGCTGCGGAATCATTTTTTTCGTTGCCAATAAATTTTCCTTCCCGGTTTATTTGATGTCCAAAAAACAGGATATTAACCATTTCAATTAGTGGAACAATTTTGAGTGTTGCTAAATCAGCTTTTAAACTATTCGCAGCACGGGTGCCGGCTGAAATCCCACCATAACTTACAATGCCACCGGCTTTATAAGCCCACTCCCTGTTGTAAATATCCCAAAGCGTTTTTTAAAAGCCGGGAGAACCATAGTTATATTCTTCAGATACAAAATTTTTGCATTGCGGTTTAGAGGGCGCTGATGCTCATATTTTTTCAAGACGGGTGATTCGCCTCATTCATCACTGGGAGATTTATGTCGCCTATATCTATTATTTCATATTCAAAATTGCCAAAGGCCTCAACTTTCTTCGGCATCTATTCGGCTATCAACGGACCTTGCGCCCGGGTCTAACTGTTGAGCTTATTATTTTTTAATTTATACATCATTTTTACTTTAAGTTATTATACATTTGCTATAAAAAATATAGTAATATACCAGCGTATAGCGAACAATAAACAAACAATCATGCCCGTTGAAAAAAACACTGCAGCTAAAACCCAGAATGAATCCACCAAAGCTATACTGCCTGTAACTGATGCTTTGGAAATAATAAGCGGCAAATGGAAGGTGCCTATCATGATTTCGCTATCCTTTGGCAACAAGCGTTTCAGTGAAATGGCTAAAGAAATCCCTGGTATTACAGACAGAATGCTTTCTAAGGAATTAAGATATCTTGAAATGAACAAACTCATTAAACGCTCTGTTTATGATAGTTTACCTGTTGTTATTGAGTATTCGGTGACCCCCTATGGCAAGTCCTTACAAAAATTAATTGACGAATTACATAGCTGGGGCGCTAAACACCGTAAAAAACTAATGAGCAGTGGTAAATAGTAATCTTATTTAAAATTCACCCTTAATGGTGTGGATTTTGATTAATAATTTTAAAGGGTATGAGCATTAAACAACCGAAGGCACATCTAATCACAAGAGGAATTGATTCTATTTTTTTTAATCTATATGATGCCTCAAGGTTTGTAATCAAATTTTTTAAAGAAGTTCTCAAGCCGCCTTATGAGTTTAAGGAAATTGTTCGCCAGTGTTACGAGGTTGGCTTTAAATCATTACCACTAATTACACTCACAGGGTTTATTACCGGGCTTGTCTTTACAAAGCAGTCAAGACCATCTCTCGCAGAGTTTGGGGCAACTTCATGGCTTCCTTCTCTTGTGGCTATTGCAATTGTAAGAGCGCTGGCGCCGTTGATAACGGCTTTAATTGCTGCAGGAAAAGTGGGTTCAAATATTGGTGCAGAACTTGGCTCAATGCGGGTTACTGAACAAATTGATGCTATGGAAGTTTCAGCCGTTAATCCTTTTAAGTTTTTAGTGGTAAGTCGGGTGCTGGCCACCACTATAATGATCCCCATGCTTATGTTTTATACTGGCCTCGTGGGGATGTTGGGGTCTTTTCTCAACGTTTATAATAATGAGGCCACAAGTTTTGTATCCTTCTTTGAACAGGCTTTCGAAAAAATATCTTTCCTGGATATTTTTTCATCGCTGGTAAAAGGTATTGTTTTCGGTTTTACTATTGGTATTGTGGGTTGTTACCAGGGCTATAATGCCAATCGTGGTACTGAAGGCGTGGGAAAGGCAGCTAATGCATCAGTGGTAATTTCAATGTTCCTGATATTTATCGAAGAAATTCTTATTGTGCAGATTTCAAACAGCCTGCGGTAATTATGGAAACAAGAAAGGCTGATGAAAAGGTTATTGAAATAAAAGATCTCTATAAATCTTTTGGGGATAACCATGTATTGCGGGGTGTTGACCTTGTCCTTCACCGCGGTGAGAATGTGGTTGTTTTGGGAAGATCGGGCACGGGTAAATCTGTATTAATAAAAATTATTTCCGGGTTATTAACGGCTGATAAAGGCATTGTAAATGTTTTAGGGCAGGATGTAGAAACGCTGAATACCAAGGAACTGGATGAATTACGATTGAAGATTGGGTTTTCGTTTCAAAACAGTGCCTTGTATGATAGTATGACTGTTAGAGAAAACCTGGCCTTCCCGCTTGAAAGGCATTCGAGAAAAATGACAACAACAGAGAGAACTACGGCCATTGAAAGAGTGCTGGAAGCTGTTGGATTAAAGCAGGCAATTGATCAAATGCCTTCAGAGCTTTCAGGAGGACAGAAAAAAAGAATTGGTATAGCAAGAACAGTAATTCTGCAACCTGAAATTATGTTGTATGATGAGCCAACAGCAGGTCTTGACCCAACAACATGTATCGAGATCAATAAGCTTATCAATCTGGTACAGGACGAATTTAAAACCAGTTCCATAATCATTACACATGATCTAACATGTGCCAAAGTAACCGGCGACCGGGTTGCGATGTTGCTTGACGGCAAGTTTATTAAAGAAGGCACTTTTGATGAAGTGTTTGGCACCGGTGATGAAAGGATTTCCAGTTTTTACAATTACAATTTTATTAAATAGAACATGAAAGCTACAAGCACTAAAAGAGCAACCATCGTAGGTATTTTCATTTTTGTTGGCCTTGCCATTTTTATAATGACTGTACTTACACTTGGTAATCAGCAAAAAACATTTCAAAAATCTGTTACTGTAAAAGCCGTTTTTGATGATGTGAACGGTCTTCAAAAAGGAAATAACGTCTGGTTCTCCGGCGTAAAAATCGGCACAATAAAACAGGTGACGCTTGCCGGAAACGAAAAGGTACAGGTCAGTTTAAATATTGAAAAAAAGTCAAAACAGTTTATAAGAAAAGATGCCAAAGCCAAAGTAAGTTCAGATGGTTTAATTGGTAATAAAATCATAGTAATTTATGGCGGTACATTACAAACTGCCGAGATTGAACAAGGTGATATCTTAGGCGTTGAAAAATTAAAGTCAACAGAAGAGATGATGAACACACTTGCCAAAAGCAATGATAATCTTCTTGATATTACAACCGGCTTTAAAACGATAAGTGGTGATCTCGTTGACGGCAAAGGCACAATTGGCAAGCTTTTAAGCGATGATAAATTAATCAATTCAATATATGCCACTACCAATTCTTTGCAACGGGCTTCAAGTAAAATAGAACTGTTGTCGAACTCAATGGCTAACTATGCCAGCAAGCTTCAAACAAAAGGATCATTGGCAAATGAGCTGGTAACAGATACCGTTTTATTTAGTCAGTTAAAAGCTACGTCACAACAATTACAAACGGCTACGGCCAAATCAAACGAAGTAGTAGATAATTTAAAACAGGCAAGCAATACATTTAACCAAAGTCTGGCTAATAGTAAAGCACCGCTTGGTATGTTACTGAATGATGAAGAAACGGCAGGCCATATGAAAAAGACTTTAAGCAATCTACAATCCGGCTCTAAAAAATTAGATGAAGACCTTGAAGCTTTACAACATAATTTTTTGTTCAGAAGATTTTTCAAGAAAAAAGCTAAGGAAGAAAAAGAACAAATAATAATGGCACGGCCGGATACTGTGATCTATAAATAGATTAACCATCATAACCATCTACAACAAGCATTTTAGTAAAAGCTGAAGCCTGCCGTATTTTTTTGGCGACAGTATATTGAGCAGAAGACCACCATTCTTTTGCTTTATCAACGCTTTCAAATTGAAGTAGAACAATGCGTTCAGGATTCCAATCGCCTTCAAGGCTTTCTGTTTGTGCGCCCCTGACTATAAATTTTCCGCCATAAGCTGCAACAGCTGCCGGTGTTAGTTTTTTGTATTCTTCATACATAGCAGCATTATGAATGTTCACTTCAACGATTACATAAGCAGGCATAACTTAATTATAAGGTTACAAATTGGGTGTTGACAAAAGTAAAAAATCAAACATTTATCAAACAATATTAAACGGGAAGATAAAATCTGACCTGATTTAAAATACTCTGGCACAGATTTATATCATTTTAATGAAAAAACTATGGACAACGATAAAAAGGAAGAAATGGACAAAATTGCAAAGGAAAAAGGGATTGGTCAAAAACCTGCAGAAAATCCTGATCCACGGGCTAATGAGAATATTAAAAATACACCCGGTAATGTAACGGATGAAGATAATGCGTCGCAGAAAACAGGTTCCGAAATAACTGATGGTGGAGCCGGCTGACGTATAGACTTTACCAACAGGTACATCTAAACTATAAGAAGCTGTTGCTAACTTTATAACATGTTATTCAAAGTTCATTCGCCTTACCAGCCGGCTGGCGATCAACCGGGTGCCATTCAGCAGTTAACAGAAGGCATTTTGCAGGGTGAGAAATACCAAACCTTACTTGGCGTTACAGGTAGCGGTAAAACATTTACCATGGCCAACGTTATTGAAAACGTACAACGGCCAACACTTGTGTTAACACATAACAAAACACTTGTAGCGCAGCTTTATGGCGAATTCAGGCAATTTTTCCCAGAGAATTCTGTAGGATATTTTGTCTCTTATTATGATTACTATCAGCCCGAAGCTTACATGCCGGTGAGCGATACTTATATTGAAAAAGATCTAAGCATTAATGAAGAACTCGATAAACTGAGACTGCATGCTACGTCTCAATTATTAACCGGCCGCAGAGATATTATTGTTGTGGCAAGTGTAAGTTGCATTTATGGTATTGGTAACCCAAAAGATTTTGCAAATGGCGTTGTGCGTATTCAAAAAGGGCAGGTTATCAGCCGGCAGGGATTTTTACATGCCCTGGTTAATAGTTTGTATTCAAGAACACAGGGCGATTTTGCCCGGGGAACTTTTAGGGTAAAGGGTGATACCGTTGATATCAATCTGCCATATGCCGATTATGGCTATCGCATAACTTTTTTTGGAGATGAGATTGAAACTATTGAAAGCCTTGAATTAAAAACGGGCAAACGTATTATTGATCTTGACAACGCAGCCATCTTTCCTGCCAATTTATACATCGCTCCAAAAGATAAATTGAATGAGATTTTGTATGAGATACAGGATGAGTGCGGCCGGCAGACAGACTATTTTAAAAGTACGGGTAAATATATTGAGGCGCAACGCATCAGTGAAAGGGTGAATTACGATATTGAAATGATACGTGAACTTGGTTATTGCAATGGCGTAGAAAACTATTCAAGATTTTTTGATCAGCGTGAACCGGGCACAAGGCCTTTCTGTTTGCTTGATTATTTTCCGAAAGATTTTTTATGCATAGTTGATGAAAGTCACCAGACCGTTCCGCAGGTAAGCGGCATGTATGGTGGCGACAGATCGAGAAAATTAATCCTCGTTGATTATGGTTTTCGTTTGCCTTCTGCTTTAGATAACCGGCCGTTAAACTTTACCGAGTTTGAAAGCATGTTGAACCAAACGGTTTATGTTAGTGCAACACCAGGCGATTATGAATTGGAAAAAAGCGGAGGCATAGTGGTTGAACAGGTTGTAAGGCCCACAGGTCTGCTTGATCCGCCGATAGAGATTCGTCCTTCCGTAAACCAGATTGATGATCTGCTGGATGAAATTGATAAAAGAGTAACGAAGGGTGACAGGGTTTTAGTGACAACACTTACCAAACGTATGGCCGAAGAAATGGATAAATATCTTCACCGCATCAACATCAAATCAAAATATATACATAGCGAAGTACATACGCTTGACCGCATTGAAATTTTGAGAGAGCTAAGGCTTGGTGAGATTGATGTGTTAGTTGGCGTTAACTTATTAAGAGAAGGATTAGATCTGCCGGAAGTATCGCTGGTGGCTATTCTTGATGCAGATAAAGAAGGCTTTCTAAGAAACGAAAGATCATTAACACAAACAGCAGGAAGAGCTGCAAGAAACATTGATGGGCTTGTAATTTTTTATGCCGACAAGATGACCGAAAGCATGCAAAAAACGATTGATGAAACTACCAGGCGGCGTGAGAAACAGGTTAGTTATAATATCGAACATGGTATAACACCAAGAACGATTACAAAATCTATTGAGCAGATCATGGGACAAACATCAGTGCTGGATATTAAAGGCTATAATGATAAATCGCCGTATGCCGTTGATGAAGCTGTAACTGTTGCAGCAGATGAACAGGCATCATACAAAACTATTCCACAGGCTGAAAAGGCTATTACACAAATAAAAAAACAAATGGAAAAAGCAGCCCGTGATCTGGACTTTATGGAAGCGGCAAAGCTGCGTGATGAAATGTTTCGCATGCAGAAAGAGCTCGAAGCAATGAAGAAATAAATTCACAATAAAAAAGCCTGCGTTATCATTAAGATATGCAGGCTTTGATTTGATCTTCTGTATAATATCTTCTTTTAAGGCTGGGTTTTATAAACCATCTCCTTTAAAATAATTTCTCTTATATCATCAAATTATTAAAGACTTGTTGGTGCTCTTGGAGGCGGAGGAACATTGTAACCGGCTTGGTTGTTTTTGGAAAAGCGATTTTTCGGAGCATGTTGCGCAACTATCACCTGTATTAAATGCGCAATAGGCTGAATGAATTGTAAATCTTCCGTGTATTATTTTACAACGGGGAAAGCAACAATTCTAACTTTTGTACATCCATAAGGCACCAGGATTATCTTCTTTACTTCATTATCAACTTCGCCCATAAATAAACCATCTCTTGCTGTTACGGGTTGTGGTGCCACATCATTTTCAATGTTCCACGAAGGTATTTTTCTGGCGAGTGCGGTAATTTCAATAGGAGCGTTTAGCAGGTTCCAGACAAAGTTTTTTGATACAGGCTTTACAATTGCTGCCTGCATCGCAGTTGTTGAATTGGTTATCATTGAATCGACGAGACCGTAGTTCCAGGCATCATTAGTAGACACAGTAAAATAATCGCCTTCTATTTTATCAGTTTCCTTTTTCCAAATTTCATCCAGCTTTAAGGCATACACCAGAGGTCCTCTTTCAACGGCCCTTGAATTACGTCCCCAGTTCGAGGTTGTGATTTGCATAGGCAGCGTAAGCGTTAGCTTATCATGATTTTTCCATTTGCGGTTGATGGTAATTATTTTGCCACCTTGTTCACTTTGCAACATTTTACCATTCAACAATATTTTTGCTTCAGTACACCAGGATGGAATGCGGAATTCTAAAGGAAACAAAACGTCTTTGCTGGTAGTTATTTCAAAGTTGATGACGTCATCAAAAGGGTAAGATGTTGTTTCATCAATCGTCACTTCGGTATTGGAAGTACCCACTTTAGCACTGACCTTACTTGGGCTGTAATGTAAAGCAGCCAGGCCATTACCAAGTGTTTCATACCAAAGATGCGTGGTAAATTTCGTCCAGCCTTGGTGCATGTTGGCGAGGCAACATGTATAGCCGCTGCGCATCCCAAGTACATTATTCATCTCTCTTTCAAAAGGCAGGGAAAAATTAAAAACACCCTTCTTAATATTGACCTGGTTGGCCATCTGGAAGTATTGCTTGTTATTATAATCGTCTGTGGTTTGAGCAGGCAGGGCATTAAAGGTCAT
>JBDSRT010000037.1:0-8650 GCA_039929165.1 Ginsengibacter sp. | reverse complement strand
GAAAGTAATTATCCCGGTGCTGTTAATTCTTCTTGCTTTGTTAGTGCTTATTATATGGGCAACTTATAAGTTTTTTGTCTGGCTCTTTTAAATGATCATTAGTCAATAGTCAGCAGGTCATTGGTCAATAATCGTTAACCATTAGAATTATGATCACCTGATTTTTAATAGGCAATGACCAATGACAATTGACTTAATCACTGTTATTACACTTCATACCTGACGCCTCACACCTGACACCTTTATTTTATCTACCTTTCGCTCCTAAATTTTTAGACGATGGAATTCTTAATTAATTATTGGTGGGTGATACTAATCGTTCTGATACTGTTCAGCAGTTTCGTTACAATTAACCAGGGTAATATCGGCGTAATCACCATGTTCGGAAAATATCAGCGTATACTAAGGCCGGGCTTGAATTTTAAGATCCCTATTCTTGAGCAGATCTATAAAAAGATCAGTATACAAAACAGGTCTGTTGAATTATCCTTCCAGGCAATTACCATTGATCAGGCAAATGTATATTTCAAGAGCATGTTATTATACGCCGTACAAAACGAAACCGAGGATACCATAAAAAAAGTTGCTTTCAAATTTATCAGCGATCGTGATCTGATGCAATCATTGTCAAGAACTGTTGAAGGTTCTATCAGAGCTTTTGTTGCGTCTAAAAGACAAGCCGAGATATTAACGCTGCGGCGTGAAATTGTAATGTATGTGAAAGAACAAATTGATGCAGCGCTTGAAGAGTGGGGTTATCATTTATTAGATCTGCAGATCAATGACATCACTTTTGACCAGGCTATCATTGATAGTATGAGTAGGGTAGTTGCCAGTAATAACTTAAAAGCTGCTGCAGAAAATGAAGGTCAGGCTTTGCTCATCACTAAAACAAAAAGCGCCGAAGCAGAAGGTAATGCTATAAAAATTGCTGCCGAAGCTGAACGCCAGGCTGCCCAGTTGCGTGGACAAGGCGTTGCTTTGTTTAGAGAAGAAGTAGCAAAAGGGATGAGCCAGGCTGCAAGTGAAATGAAACAAGCCAATCTTGATACCAATGTAATCTTATTTAGCATGTGGGTTGAAGCAATTAAAAACTTCGCTGAGTATGGCAAAGGCAATGTAATATTTTTAGATGGCGGCAGCGATGGTATGGAGAAAACCATGAAACAGATTATGGCTATGCAACAGTTAAATGATGGTAGCAAAAAATTGTGATGCTTACAAAACATACGTTAAAATTGAAAGGCTTGTTCTAACGGCCTTAGTACATCATTAATTAGTATATACATTTGTTCAAAACGGTATACATGCAATTATTTCTGTTACAGGTTGATTCTACAGTAACTACATCATCAGCACAAACACAGTCGCTTTGGGAAGTTTTAGCAAAAGGCGGCTTACTGATGATTCCACTTGCTTTACTTTTTATAGCAGCCGTTTATTTTTTTATTGAAAGATTAATAGCTATCCGAAAAGCCGGTGACATTGAGGAAAATTTCATGAGCATTATAAGGGATCATGTTGTTACCGGTAATGTTGCTGCTGCAAGAAGCTTATCTAAGAACACAATGCATCCTGTGGCCAGGATTATTGATAAAGGAATTCAGCGGATTGGTAAACCGATTGATGCTATAGAAAAAAGTATGGATAATGTAGGTATGCTGGAAATGTACAAGATGGAAAAAAATTTGTCTATCATTTCTATCATCGCACGAATTGCGCCCCTGTTTGGCTTTCTTGGAACCATCATTGGTATGCTGCAGTTATTTAAAGCGATTGCCATAAGTGCAGAGTATACGCCTAATACTATTGCTGATGGTATCTATATAAAAATGATTACTTCGGCAACCGGTTTGATCATAGGTATTTTGGCTTACATCGGCCATAGTTATCTCGTTGCGCAGATCAATAAGGTTGAAAACAAAATGGAAATTGCCAGCGCTGAATTTGTTGACATTTTGCAGGAACCGACCAGATAATCCAAAGTCATTCATTAATAGCCCTAAATGAGCTTACGTAAAAAATTTAAAAGAGAGGCAGAAGAACTGGATACAGGTCCATTGAATGATATTCTTTTTATATTGATGTTCTTCTTTTTGATCATCTCAACATTGGCTAACCCTAATGTGATAAAGATGAGTAACCCCAAAGCAAAGAGCGATACAAAAGCCAAGCAAAGTGTTATTGTAAGTATTGACAAGAACAAGACAATATATGTTGGCCAAAAGAAGATCGTTTTTGATTCACTTGAATCTGCGCTCATGAAAAATATACATATCGGTGACAGCATTAAACCGGCGGTTGTTGTCAATGCAGATTCAATGGTAAGTTGGGGTGATATTGTCAGGATAATGCAGGTGGCAAAAAAACTTGGTGCCACTACATCTGCTTCTGTAAGCGGTCAAAAATAATCAGCGGGCAGCCGTTACCATCCTCTCTTTTCCCATCAGGTCTTTATGGATTGTCACCTCAGTAAAGTGTTTTAAAAAAATCATTTTTACGTCTTTAGCAAAGTCTTCATTTATCTCTACATAAATTTTGCCTTTTGCATTTAAATGCTCCAAAGCGAATGCTGTTATAGCCTTATAAAAAATCAATGGCTCACCAGGCGTAAAAAGAGCAAGGTGCGGTTCATACTTTAGAACATTATCAGCTATAGAAATTTTATCTGATTCGGGAATGTAAGGCGGATTGCTTATGATAACATCGTAAGAAGCAGACGTATTCCAATCACTTTTATGTAATATATCTGCGCTTTTAAAGTGGATAGCTGTGTTATTGTTTATTGCATTTTGTTTAGCCACTTTTAGGGCTTCATCACTGATATCAATTGCTGTTACTTCGGCTTTTTTAAATATTGATTTTAAGGCAACAGCAATGCACCCGCTGCCAGTGCCAATATCAATAATAGATAGATCAGAATAATGATTCCTCCAATCTTTAATTACACGCTCAATTAATTCTTCAGTTTCAGGCCGCGGAATAAGCACAGCCTCATTTACAAAAATTTTTTTTCCATAAAACCAGGCTTCTTCCAGAATATATTGCACAGGCATGTGCTGTAATAATTGCTTAAGTGCTTTATTTATTTTATTTGAAGCATTGTCAGTCAGTTCAAGTGTTTTATCTGTTACCCGTTTAAGCCTGTTTATGCCGGTATAGTGTTCAAAAACAAGCTCTGCAATATTCGTGGCTTCACGTTTCGAATAGACAGTTGACAGCTGTTCTATAAAATCATTAAACACCTCGAACATAATCATGTTAGCAAACTTAATTATTTTGTGTACATAATTTTAAAGGATGACCATTGATGAAACTTTTATGCACCGCTGCTTACAATTGGCAGAGCTTGGCAGGGGAAAAGTAGCACCTAATCCTATGGTTGGCGCCGTGCTGGTGCATGATAACATCATTATCGGCGAAGGTTATCATAAAGAATATGGCCAGGCTCACGCTGAAGTAAATTGTGTCAACAGCGTCAGTGAAAAAGAACAGCCTCTTATACCTTTTTCAACCCTTTATGTATCACTGGAACCATGTGCACATTTTGGTAAAACACCACCCTGTACCGCTTTTATTATTAAACACCAAATTCACAAAGTAGTAATAGGCTGCAGCGATATTTATGACGAAGTAAATGGCAAAGGGATTACTATACTCAGAGAAGCAGGCATACATGTTATAGTAGGTGTGCTTGAACCGGTTTGCCTTGAAATGAATATCCGCTTCTTTACATTTCATCAAAAAAAGCGGCCTTATATTATTTTGAAATGGGCGCAAAGTATGGATAGCCATATCGCAGGCGCAGGTAAGCGACAAGTAGCAATATCAGGAGAAGCATCTGCAAGGTTAGTTCATCGCTGGCGAACAGAAGAGTCGGCGATATTAGTTGGAACACAAACTGCTTTGATTGATGATCCACGACTAACTGCAAGGTTGTGGGAGGGAAAAAATCCTGTGAGACTGGTTATTGATTCAACTCTAAAATTGCCGAAAGATTTACAACTTTTTGATCAGGAGGTTGAAACTATTGTGTTTAATGTATTGAAAGATGAACAGGAGAGAAAAACCAGATTTTATAAACTTGCTACAACGGATGTAAAAAGTTTAGTGCAGGCTTGTTATGATCTAAATCTGCAAAGTGTATTAGTAGAAGGAGGTGCATCGCTGTTGCAGTCGTTTATTGAGGAAGATCTTTATGATGAAATACGGGTAACGACAAATACCGCTTTGACTTTGCCGGGAGGATTAGCTGCGCCGGGATTGAAAAAAGTAACTCTAAAAAAACAGGAGTGGCTTGCCACAGATCTCATTCAGTATTACTCATAACTCTATCCTTGCCACTCACGAACAATCAACCTAACCGTCTTTAAATATTATTTTTAGGCAGCGGAATGCTGCGATTGCATAACTGTGATTTTGAGGTGATGTAAGCATAATTCTAAAATACCATCCAGGTAGGCATACAAAAATGCATGCAGCAATTCAATGATGAAGGATTATAGAAAGGAGGAGGATTACTCCGGAGAATGGCAGCTTAAAAAACTAAAAATAGATTTATGTTTTTAGTGATCATCCGGTAAGCAATGTTTTTATTACGTAAAATTAGCACCGTAAAATTACTGTGCAAGTGTTTCACCTTATATTTTCAAAATAAGGTAATTGTACGTAATGAAGATTTACCTAATCGGCATACGTTACTATATCAAGCTTCGAAAAAAGTTCACTGGAAAAACCTGGATAATTATAATCTGTCTCGTGTCCTGAAGAAATAAAAACAATTAGCGCAACCCTATTTAGTTGCCACCGCTATCCTGGAATCAGCAGTGCCATAGTACAGGAACCATTTGCTTTTGTAATGCACAAGCCCTTCAATAAAGCAAACCTTGTTAACCTGACCTGTTATCTCATAAGGTTTATCAGGTTTCATAAAATAGTTGTCAAGGCGGTTAATAAGTTTTGTAGGATCAGTTCTACTCATCAGCGCCTGGCCTGCTGCATAGGTACCTTCTTCGAGGCTGCTATCACCAATCGCAGGGATATTACGTGAGTTATAGATCAGTAAAATACCATCATTAGTTAACATCGCTGCGGGGCCGGGCTCCACAAGATCACTATCAAACTTTTTAGGCCGGGTAGGTATAACAATTCTTAAGGCTGGCATACTGTCGGCAATACCTCTTAATGTAACACTTGCTTTTTCGCCATCAGCCATTTCCACCGGTTGCCAGTTAATACAATCATCTGATGTTGCAGCCCATATAAACTGGTCTCCCCAATACATCCAGTATTTGCCGTTGATCTTAACCGCTGTTATAGTAGCTTTCGTAGTGTCATACACACTCACAACTGCTCCTGACTTAGACCATTTATTATAATACTTGCCATTAAAAGCTTTGGCGAAAGCACTGCCGTGTTTTGTCCAGTTGTAAAGATCTGGTGATGATGCCACCATTAGCCTGGCCACTTTGCCGTCAAAGGAAGTGTAGGTCATAATATATACACCATCTTCCCGCTGTGTAATGCGTGGATCTTCACAGCCACCTTGCCATTCTAAATTTTTATAGCGGTCATTATCAGGATATAAAACCGGTGCAGGTTTTCTTGTAAAGTGTAAGCCATCAGTGCTTACTGCCATTCCAACCCTTGATGTGCCATCAGGTTTGCCAATTGAATCCTGTGCCCTGTATAACATAAAGACCGTATCATTTTTTACGATCATCGCAGGGTTGAAAACATCTTTTGCTTCCCAGGCCACACTCTTTTTCCAGATTGGATCATTAAAGACATTAGTGCCTGGCTTAAGAACAGGATTTATAGAATCTACTTTTGTGAATGGCAAAAGCGCCCAGGCATCTTGCGATTCTACCTGGCCTGTAGTTTCACTAACTTTTTGTGGCGCCTGGCCACAGGAGAAAAAGAACACAAGACAAACAGGAAGCAATCGCATGGTTTAAATATTTTGAATGAAGAATGTTGAATGAAAAATACGACTTATATAGTTGCCTAATTATTACGAAAGAAATAACGCTATTCAATGCTGGCTAACATTAAAGTATCTCACACCTCACACCTCATACCTCAAACCTGACACCTCACCCCTCACACCTCACACCTCAGCTCCCACTTACCTCCAGCACTTCACTCACTTCTGTTGGCGGAAGCTCGGCATTGCGCATGCTGATGCCTCTTGTAGCATTAGCTGCAAAATCTATAAAAGCCTGTTTAGTTATGTTATCATCACTCATCATTACGGGTATACCAATATCTCCGCCTTCCCGAATATTTTGAACAATAGGTATCTGCCCCAGGAAAGGAATATCATATTCATCTGCCAGATTTTTACCGCCATCTTTACCAAAAATGTAGAATTTTTTATCAGGCAATTCTTCCGGCGTAAAATAACTCATGTTCTCAACCAGCCCAATAACGGGCACTTTAAGACCAGCCTGGGAAAACATGGCTATACCTTTTTTGGCATCAGCCAGGGCAACGAGTTGTGGGGTAGTAACTACAATAACGCCGGTCACCGGTATGTTTTGTACAACAGTTAAATGAATATCGCCTGTGCCGGGTGGCATATCTAAAACCAAATAATCCAGTTCACCCCAATCTACATCATTTACAAATTGTTTAATAGCACTGCTTACCATCGGGCCACGCCAAACCACAGCCTGTTTTTCGTCAACCAGCAAACCAATGCTTAACAGCTTAATACCATAGCGTTCAAGGGGCACTATCAAACCTTTACCATCAACTTCACGCATCATAGGTCTTTCTCCGCGAACGCCAAACATGATGTGCACACTCGGCCCATAAATGTCTGCATCCATCAAGCCAACCTTTGCACCATTGGCCGACAACGCCAGTGCAAGATTCGCAGAGACCGTGCTTTTACCCACGCCTCCTTTGCCGCTTACAACAGCAATTATATTTTTTACACCGCTTAAAACACTCTTATTATCCCGGCGCATACTTGTCGTATTGCTGGTAAAATTTACTGTTACCTCAGCTTCTTTGTCTACCAAAATATGAACAGCATTGATGCAGGCATTTTTTATCAGGTCTTTCATAGGGCAAGCCGGCGTTGTAAGCACTACCGTAAACTTCACCTTATTGCTATCAATTACAATGTCCTTCACCATATTAAGGGTTACCAGGTCCTTGCCAAGATCAGGTTCCTGCACATTGCCCAGTGCTTTTAAAATATCTTCAGTCGTCATCAGTTCAATTATTTGTTAAAAACATTTACAGTCTGCAAAATTAAAGGTTGATGACCGTACTTTGTTTGGATGGGTGCGATTTGTGCAAACGCGTATAATTAAATTTGAAAAATTCTTTATAGACATTTTGACTTTGCGCCTGCGCTTATGAAAAAACTTTTACGCCTTTCCTTTTTTATCGGTTTATGTTTTCCTTTTGCGGCTAAGGCGCAATTTGAAACTTTCAAAGATTCTGTTGTGCAGTTATATGGTGTGGTGATGACGGCCGATAGTCTGAAAGGGCTGCCCTCAGTCAGTGTAGTTATCAAAGGCCAGAATCGCGGCACTATCACAAATGACCAGGGCGTATTTTCTATCGTTGTTGTAAAAGGCGATGAGATTGAATTTACCAGCGTTGGCTATAAACCAAAAATGGTTGCTATCCCCAAAACCTTGGATGGCAACCAGCAAAGTGTTATACAACTAATGGTTGAAGACACTATTTATCTACCTGCAACTATCATCAGGCGACGACCTACCCGCCAGGAATTTGAAAGAGACTTTGTAAACGCCCAGGTTAATGATGATGACCAGGAAATTGCCCGTAAGAACACCAGTGCTGCCTCACTAAGAGCCCTGGCTGCCGTATTACCAAACGATGGCCGTGAAGCTGCAAACAACTACTTAAAGCAAAATGCCCGTAAGGCATATTATGCAGGTCAAACACCGCCTATGAACATCTTCAACCCCGTGGCCTGGTCAGAATTTATAAAGTCGTGGAAGAGGGGCGATTATAAAAAGAAAAAATAGTTGGGCGTTGCCGTCAAAGCCTGCAAAGCCCAGGCCGGCCGGGCTTTCCGCTACAATCTTTTGGGACGGCGCACATACCGAAAGCAAAAGTATTTCCGCTTCAATCCCTAACGCAAACAATCATCAATAAGTAAGAGCTGGTTATTTTAAAAACGCCATGTCTTCTTCTGTCAGTTCAATATCAACAGCCGCAATATTTTCTTTAAAATGTTCAAGAGAAGATGTACCCGGAATTGGCAATATCAACGGCGAATAATGCAATAGCCAGGCAATGTTTATCTGAGTTTCAGTGGCATTGTACTTTTTGGCTTTGTCAGCTATTCTTGTATCTTTTTTAGCATTAGCCGTTTGCAATGAAAAGTAAGGAATTAATGGAATGTCGTGTGCTTCACAAATGTGCAGCAATTCATCACCGCCGCGATTATCGCCATGTGGGCCCGTCACTGACACACGCTGTGCATGACCATACATATTTTCAACCGTGGCAACAGCACCCATCTTCATAGCCTGCTGCAACTCTTCAACATTTACATTACTTACGCCTACATGCAAAATTTTACCTTCCTGCTGCATGGCAAACATGGCTTCCATTGAGTCACGAAAATTGTCGCTACCGGGCCAGACACGGAAATGTACAA
>JBDSRT010000036.1:0-5763 GCA_039929165.1 Ginsengibacter sp. | reverse complement strand
CGCTGAATGCAAGCGCCCGTTTCCACGACTATAGACAGCGTTTAAAATTAGAACAGGAACTATTAGTCTTCCGAATTTTACAGGAGTTGATCGCAAACATTTTAAAACATAGTAACTCGGGCTTTATACATCTTACTCAAAATTCTAATGGTAATAAACTATACTTTAGAATTCATCACGACGGCCAGGGAATTGTGCAAAAAGAATTTGAAAAGCTTAATCAAAACAGTCGCGGTCTTGGGTTAAAAAATATTCAAAGCCGTGTAAAGGTATTAAACGGAAGAATATTTTTTGAAATAGATAGCTCGCATACCTACTATAAAGTTACCATCGATGTGCCAAGAGAAGCCGCGGCTTAGCCTCAAGATTTTTTTATTCAAAATAGTAAACTTTAATATCTTTAATTCATATCCTTAAATATGGAGTTGGTAAAAGTTGCTATCGCAGATGATCACAAAATATTTAGAAAGGGGGTAATCCTCTCTCTAAGACAATATACCAATATCAAGTTTGTTCAGGAGGCCGATAACGGCCAGGAACTTATAGAAGGCTTAGCTGAAAGTGAACCGGACGTGATCCTGATGGACTTAAAAATGCCTATCAAAGATGGTATTGAAACTACTAAACACGTCAACAAAAATTTTCCGGCAATCCGAATTATAATACTTACGATGTACGAAGATGAACGTTTTGTAGGTCATTTAATGGACAGTGGCGCAAATGGTTACCTTTTAAAAAGTACTGATCCGGCTGAGATAAAAAAAGCTATATCTGATGTAATGCGTACAGGATTTTATTTGAACAATTTTGTAAATAAGATTCTTATTAAAAAGAATTATAGCAAGCAAAAATTTAACCCGAGTTTGAATAGTGAGATTGTTATAAGCGAAAGAGAAAAAGAAGTACTCACCCTTGTTTGCATGGAATATACAGCCCAGGAAATTGCTCAAAAGATGGACATCAGTGCCCGGACGGTTGAAGCAATTAAAGACAGATTAATGGAAAGATTTGGGGTAAAGAATTCCGTAGGTCTGGTATTTTATTCAATGAAAAATTCATTGATAGATTAGTGGTTCATTTTATATTTTTTATCCACTTGTTAAATAGATAACCCCAAAGTGTGGGACCATACCTAATCCTATAATTTCCGTCATTTTTAATAAGCTTATAGTTTTTATCTGCAATAGATATTATAGCCTTTTTGAGTAATTCTATTTCCTTAGCAACATGTAAAAAGCCATATGTCATGTAATTATCATCGCTGTTTACCTTAACAGTATCTCTATATAATATAGCACCTGTATCAATTTTATCATTAATAAAATGAATAGTTGAGCCGCAATTGTTCTTATCATTACATACCAGAGCCCAGTACCCCCCTGAATAGCCACGATATTTTGGTAACATCCCGCTATGAATATTTATGAAATGGCCTTCAATAGAATTTAGTAAAGCAGGTTTTAAAATTCTTGTAGCATTTACGATTACTATATCTGGTTTAACTAATTTTATTAAATGGATTGTTGAAGTATCATTAATTGATTTGACAAATTTTTTTTTATCTTCCGGAATTTTTGAAGAGATTAATTTCTGTTGTTTTATAATTTCCTGGATGCGTGGGATTGAAGTTTTTAATAATCGTTGAGGTATGTGCTTATCAAAAAGTTTTTGCCCCCAAACTTTTAAGGCTCCGATTTTTTTTACTCTCTTTTTGTAAAGAATATCGGGATTTTCTGCTTCTTCAAACACCACGGCCTCAATGTTAGCTACGTCTTTTAGACCATTATATATGAACCTAATAAATTGGTCTTCGCCCGACAATAAAACAATTTTCAAAATCATTTTTCAATTAAAAAATCATTTCTGGAATATCACCTTCAATAATAAGTTCACCTGCAGTTCTCACTCTTATTTCTTCAACAGTTACCCCAGGTGCACGTTGTAATAATTTAAATCCATTCATTGTAACATCTATTACAGCAAGGTCAGTTACAATTTTTTTTACGCATTTTAAGCCAGTTAATGGTAAAGTACATCGATCTAACAATTTAAAATCACCGGAAGGACTTGTATGCATCATAGCAACAATTATATTTTTTGCGCTGGCAACAAGATCCATCGCACCACCCATACCCTTAACTATTTTACCCGGTATTTTCCAATTGGCAATGTCTCCGTTTTGGCTAACTTCCATAGCGCCCAGAATCGTCAAATCAACTTTGCCTGCCCTAATCATCCCGAAACTCATAGCACTATCGAAAAAAGATGAACCATTAATTGCGGTGATAGTTTGTTTGCCGGCATTGATCAAATCCGGGTCTTCATCACCTTCAAAAGGAAATGGCCCCATGCCAAGCAACCCATTTTCTGACTGTAACGTTACATTGATGCCCGGCGGTATAAAGTTAGCAACCAACGTAGGTATCCCTATACCGAGATTTACATAATATCCATCTCTTAATTCCTTTGCAATTCTTTGAGCTATCTGGTTTTTTGAAAGCATATATTATGACTCTTCTCTTTTACGCACTGTGCGCTGTTCAATTCTTTTTTCGTAGTTAGACCCCCTAAAAATCCGGTGAACATAAATACCAGGTGTATGTATTTGATTAGCATCCAAAACGCCTGGCTCAACAAGCTCTTCCACTTCAGCAATCGTTATTTTACCAGCCATAGCCATTAAAGGATTAAAATTTCTGGCAGTTTCTTTATAAATAAGGTTACCATCAGTATCTCCTTTCCAGGCTTTTACCAAGGCAAATTCAGCAGCAAAAGCATATTCCAGTAAGTATTCTTTGCCATCAAACACACGGGACTCTTTACCAATTGCTACTTCGGTGCCTACGCCTGCCGGTGTAAATATTGCCGGCATTCCATAACCTGAGGCCATACATCTTGTGGCCAATGTACCTTGAGGAATTAGATCAACTAATAACTCACCAGATAACAGTTGCCTTTCGAACTCCGCGTTCTCACCAACATAAGATGCAATCATTTTCTTTACCTGCTTTTGCTTAAGCAAAAGGCCGATCCCAAAATCATCAATGCCTGCGTTATTAGATATACAGGTTAAGTTTGTGATTTTTTTGTTTACCAAAGCAGTGATGCAATTTTCAGGAATACCACATAAGCCGAATCCACCCAACATTATAGTCATATTATCTGAAACATCAAATAATGCTTCTTGCGCTGAATTAAATACTTTATTCATCGTTGTCTTTTATCAAAAGGTATGTTATCGATCGGCCGGTGATTTTTTAAGTATCCCGATTTATTTGTATCCTTTCTTGTTTGTTTTGCATTCAGGCTATCAAATATTGTACGAAGCAACTCGGGCCTTGCCTCGTAGAATGAAATACTTCTTTTAAAGTCCGCTTCCGAAACGTGATGAATCTGATAAATCAATTCGTTTAAGCGATGACTTTCCATATTCAAATTTTTAGTAGAATCCTTTTTTACATTCTCTTCTGCGAGCATGTCGGCTCTCAACACGTCCCAAAGAAGAGCTTCCATTTTAGGCGAGGGAATAATATCCTTAGGTATATCATCTTTCTTCCCACATGATGTGATTAGTATCAGTAAGATACATATTGTAAAAAGCCTCCTCATTTCAAAGCTGCTTTGTATTTTGTTGAATTTGCAATATCCATCTTCTGCAAGTACTCTGAAGCTTTTAAGCGATCAGCCGGTGATGCCTTTGAAAATATCTTGATCATCTCATCATCTTTGCCCTGAAAGAAAAATTGAAGAATCATCGTATTCGGATTTTCCACATTATAAGTGTTCAGAGTATTCAATACATTAAGAATTTCGTCCCTGGCGCTAGCTTCATCATCATACATCGCATCTAAGCCAAGCCGGTAATAGTTATAGTACACATCATGGATAATTGTGTACCGGCTGTTCAATAAATTTTCGGCAAGCCAGTAACGATTTCGTACACCATCAAAAGCTTTCCAACCAGTTATGCCGCGGCCATCCGGAGAATTATTTATAATGTTTTGAGCTTTTTTAAAATAAACATCACCACCACGCGGGCCAAAAGAATCATAATCTAATCCAAGAATAATATTTATATAATAAGCAAGGACTGCCGTTAAGTTAGAGGCGAGAGGATCAGTGCCTGTTATCCTGTTTTCATTATACTCAAGTTGTTGGTATTCCAGGTATCGAAAGACTACCTCATTATCCTGGAAATTCACGATAGGGGATTGATAAGAGGAATTAAATACCGGCCGGCCGGCTTGAATGGTTATTGAAGCTTTATACACATTGGCATCCCCGCCTTCTTCAAGATTGAATAAAAAATTGCAATCAATTTTTTCAGCAGTTGTAAAATTATCAGTGCTCCACTTTCTATTATTGATGAAATCGTTAAGCGCCGTTTGAAGTGTGAGGAAAACCTTTTTATCAACGTTGGTTGATACCCGATTACTTATTACACTTACTCTCGCCCTTAATTCCTGGCTTAAGCCTGTTATTGAAAATAAGAGAAAACCTATTGAGATCAATACTCTATTCATACCTGTATTTTATTATGCAATTCACAATATCTTTAGCTACTTCAGATTTTAGTTTGTTGCCAAAGTGATACTCGTTGCCTCTTTTATCAAATATTGTGATAGTGTTGGTGTCTGTGTCAAAACCCGCATGTTCATTCTTTAAAGAATTCAATACAATTATGTCTGCATTTTTTGCAGCTAATTTTTTTAAAGCATTTGCTTTCTCATTTTCAGTTTCTAAAGCAAATCCTACCAATACTTGTTTGTTAGTCTTTTTATTGCCTGCAGCTTTCAGGATGTCTTTTGTCTGGATTAAATTAAGAGAAATACATTCTGTATTTTTTTTAATTTTTTGTGAAGCCGTCTTTTCAGGCGAATAATCTGCAACTGCGGCAGCCATTATTATAATCGATGACTCATCAAAAAATGATTCACATGCACTATGCATCTCTTCTGCCGTAACAACTCTGGTCACGTTAATGCCAATGTTCACGGCCTGTGTTGAAGGACCTAATACAAGTTGAACTTCAGCACCGCGATGTTGTAATTCCTCTGCAATTGATATACCCATCTTCCCGGAAGACCGGTTACTTATGTATCTCACCGGGTCAATATTTTCCTGGGTTGGACCCGCAGTTATCAAAGCCTTTATACCTTTTAACTCCTGTTGCCTGTTAAAAAGATCTTCAATATAATTCACAATATCATCGGGTTCCGCCATTCGTCCATCACCGAATAATCCACTGGCAAGTTCACCATTTGCAACAGGAATTACCTGATTGCCAAATTTTTTTAAGCGATTAAGATTATCCTGAGTAGAGTGGTGTTTCCACATATCTTCGTCCATTGCCGGCGCAATGAAAACAGGACTAGTAGCAGATAAATACACTGCTATTAAAAGATTATCACATTGCCCGTTGGCCATTTTAGAAATGGTATTGCAGCTCGCCGGCGCTATCACAAACACATCAGCCCACCTGCCAAGCATCACATGATTCGACCAAGAATTTTCCTCGAACAGGTCAATTAAAACTTTATTTTTTGATAGTGTGGATAGTGTGAGTGGAGACACAAATTTTACAGCAGAAGGTGTAAGAATAATTTTCACTTCTGCTCCGGCTTTTATGAGTAGCCTGACAAGCAATATCGCTTTATAAGCAGCTATACTGCCCGTTATTCCCAGCAAAATTTTTTTACCTGACAACATAAAAAATAGCGACCGAAAGATCGCTAAAATTATACACTCTTTATTTAATGAAGT
>JBDSRT010000035.1:0-2746 GCA_039929165.1 Ginsengibacter sp. | reverse complement strand
AGCCGAAAAGGCTAGAATTTGGGAACCGAAAGCGGTTACCGCAAAGAAGTTATCAGATGATATGAACAACTACATTGAGGCTTTAAAACTAGATTTAAAAAAAGGCGCCGGACTTAAAATGAAATATGACAAGGTAACTAAAGATAGCATCCAGGATTATAAAGAAGATAATCTCGATGCGTCAACTCGTCTTTTTGAAACTGATGGTAAGGGCAAGGAATTCGAAGCCAGATTGAAAGCGTACAAAGAAGCAATGCTTGCTTTAGATCCTGCAATTAGGAAAGAGTTTGAAAAAACTTTGCCTATTGATGCGTCCTCTCCAGTAGCAGACAAGGATTTTACTGCGTCATACTTTCATATGACACCTACAGTAGCTGCTTTAACCATGTTAAGTAAATTTCAAAACAATGTAAAAAGTGCTGAGAACCAAGTGGTGACTTATGCTCATAACCAAATTGGTGCAGTAAAAGTAATTTACGATCAGTTTGCTGCATTGGTTGGTCAAAGTTCTAATTATGTAATGCCTGGTCAAGAAGTTGAAGTAACTGCAGGTGTAGGGGCATATAGTAAAGCAGCTCAGCCTCAAATAACAATAGGCGGCGCACCACAATCTTTAAGTGCTGATGGAAGAGCAGTATATAAGTTTCAGGCTAGTGGTACAGGTAACAAATCAGTCCCTGTTAATGTAACTTATACAAAACCTGATGGCACAAAAGAATCTAAATCTTTCAATGTAGAATATACCGTTGGAACACCGGGTGGTGCCGCTGTTATGCTAGATAAGATGAATGTATTTTATATTGGCGTAGATAATCCCGTAACAATTTCCTCTGGTACAGGTTGGGATAAAACAAAGGTTAGCATGTCCGGCGGATCTCTTAATCCTGCTGGTGGCAATGGTAAATATAAGGTAAGAGTTAGTGCAGTTGGAAAAGCTTCAATAACAGTGAATGCTGATGGCAAGCCGAGTACATATGATTTTAGAGTAAAGAGCATACCCGATCCTGTTATCAAAGTTGGTCCAAGTTCAGGGGGTCGTGTACAATCAGTTGTATTCAAAAACCAAAGTTTTGTGAGAGCTGATTTAGAAAATTTTGATTTCGAAGCTAGATTTAGCGTTATAAGCGCTACTGTATATTTTGCTGGTGCCAATTTCCCAAGTGTTCAAACTGCCAGTTTAAGTGGTGGAAACCTTGGTGCACTTAGTGCTCAGCTTGGCAGGTGTGTACCCGGCACGTCTGTGATATTTGACAACGTAAAAGTTCAGGGCCCTGATGGTAAGGTAAGGACCATACAAAATGCGCCTGGATTTTCACTCTATTAAAACCACAACACATGAACAAGCTTTTTGTAAAATGTTTTTTATTAGCCATTTGCTTTAGTATGGCCACATCTCTTGTAGATGCACAAGCTAAAAAGCGTACAGTAAAAAAACGTACTACCGCAAAAAGAACGACAAACGCACGTTCTGGAGCTAATATTAAACCTACTGCTACAATAGATACTGTCCCTGCTGTAGCAAAGGTTGATAGTCTGCCTATACAACAAGTAAAAAAGTCTTTAAGGCAGGATGGGGCAGTTGAAAGAAATATCATGAAGGATAAAATGCCTTTAGCTTACGAACATATTAGAGAAGATGATGCTGTATATCGTGAAAGGTTGTGGAGAGAAATTGACATTCGTGAAAAACAGAATTTGCCTTTCAGATATGCCGGGAATGATGATAATGGGAACCAAAGATTTATTTCAATACTTTTTAAAGCCATACAGGATGGGCCTGATAATGGCGGTGTGACTGTTTTTGATGCTATCGATGACAGGTTTACTACACCTTTAAGCGTTAAAGAAGTTGCCGCGAAAATTTCAGGGGGATCTGTTTCAGTACCGATTTATGATTCTTTAGGTAACATTACTGGATATAAAGAGACGGTTGCTGAGGTAAACCTTGATTCGTTTTACAAATTTAGAATTAAAGAAGAGGTTGTTTTTGATAAAGAAAGCTCTAGATTATTTTGGAGGATCTTAGGTATAGCCCCGGTTAAGAATGTAATTACGGCACAGGGCCTTGATGTCGGAGAGACAGAATTGTTCTGGGTGTATTATCCTGATATGCGTCCCATCTTTTCGAAATATGAAGTTTACAATGGTAAAAACTTTGGTGCACGAATGAGTTGGGAAGACCTTTTTGAAAGTAGAATGTTTTATGGTCGCATTATCAAGAGTACATTGGATAATCCGTATGACAAACAATTGAAAGAATACCAGGGATTAAAAGATAACCAAATTCTTCAGCTTCTTGAAGGAGAAGATATTAAGGACAAGATCTTCAATTACGAACAGAATTTATGGAGTTATTAATTATAAAGTGATTTCTAAAAGAGGCTGTCTCAAAAGGGTGAGACAGCCTCTTTTATTCGAATACCTGATGGAATCAGTTTTCGTTTATGCGATTTTCAGAGCGTTCATTCTACTTATGAGTCAGGGTCTTTTTTTTATTGAACTCTGTATAATTTCGCCAGATGTTGCTGCAGGCTGAAAGTGTGATGTTAAAAGGAAAGCTTTTGAAGCACCGATAGTTTTAGTCAATTCATCTGTAGATAAAGCTTTAATATTCTTGACGGATTTATAGTTTTTGAGTAAGAGATCAGCTGTAGATTTTCCAATTCCTTTAATTTTCTCAAGCTCATTTACAAAGGTGCCCTTACTTCTTTGGTTGCGATGAAACGTAATGCCAAAGCGATGTACT
>JBDSRT010000034.1:0-4413 GCA_039929165.1 Ginsengibacter sp. | reverse complement strand
AATAGTAGTAATTATTGCATCAGACAAATTCCCGGACCAGTCTTTTGCTTTAATCGAAAAGCTATAATTCAATCCTTGCTTCAGGTTCTTTACCGTATAAGAATTGTTGTCGTGATCTATAGTTGCCAGCGACTTTCCATTCATTGATATTACATACGACTTGATACCATAATTATCATTCGCAACATTCCAGGAAAGCGTAGCACTATTGCCTTTCTTATGTACTATCACCGGCTTGCGATCCATTACCGGTGGTTCAACATCATGCAGGTTTTCTAAAATGCTTTTATACCATCTTTCCATCATGAACAACTGGCCTTTTTTATTTGGATGCACATGATCGTAGGTCATCGTGCCTTCAACTTTTGGATCGTTGATGAAACCTGTTGCCAGGTCTACAGCAACTACCGGCGATTGCGCTGTATACCACTCCTGGCACAAGGCATCAACCTGTTCATTTATTTTTTTCCATCCTGTTATCAGTCTGGCAACAAAAACGACCACTGAAGGATTTTTATTTCTAAGCACCTGAATTATCGCCCCAATGTTTTTACGCGTAGCCACAACCTGCTCTGCTGTGCTATCTGAGTCATTGGTACCCATATGTATAAGGGCAATGTCCGGTGTGTAGCCTTTGCCGGCATCGTTAATTCTATCTGCAAATTTTGGCAACGGTGCACCGGTCCATCCCGCTGAAACATTGCCGTTTAGAAAATCAGTACTGGTAATGCCGTAATACGCTTCGCAATCTCTATCGAACGCTACACCATTCACTTCAAATTTCATAGTGGGGCTACCTTCTCTCTCATCAAAAAAATAAGGATGAAAGCCCACCATATCTACTTTAATACCGTTGGTAACCAGTTTTCCCCACAACCATGGTCGATAGCTGTATTCATAACTGCTGTCTGCTCTTAATCCAATTTTACCCTGCGTAATTGAATTGCCAATGCAGACGATCCTTAGTTGTGCACATGCAGTATGAGCGCAGATAATCGCAAGTAGAAAAAGAACAAAAAAATATTTTTTTGTCGTCATTTTAATATTAACGCGCAGACTACAGTTGGGGCATATTGATATGTAAACCTCGGCTTTTTTCAAAAGCGATAAAGATCCAACGACCTGATATTATAGCATGATTATCTTTCGCAAACCGAATAATGAAAGCAGCTACTCACAAAAATTTGACGGATCGTTGCCTCTGAAATCGTTGAACTTTTTAAAACACGACGATGTTTTCGGCAGTCGCATCTATATTAATCTAAATCCAATACAGCAGATACGCCTCTTGCAAAATGCGCTATCAACGTTTGCTCAGCTAATTTTAAATTTTTTGTCTTCAATGCTTTTACAATAAGCCGGTGTTCTTTATCTGTTTGTTCATGATCGTCAATTGTACCCATCGCTTTCCCCATCTTTTCGTGGAAAAGCGGAATATGGCTAGTTATATATATTTGAAAAAGCTTATTGTTATGGGCACACTTCATTAATGTTTCATGAAATTTTATATCGGCCTCGCATGCACCGCTGGTATAACCTTCAGCTGCCATCATGGAGAAGCTATCGCATATATCTTCTAATCGCTTTATCTCTTCTGCTGTAATTTTTTTATAAGTCAGCCTGATAGCTCCTATCTCCAGTATTTCTCTTAATTCACGGATTTGCTTTACATCCTCAACCCTCATGGGTTTTACAAAATAGCCACCTTTTTCGCCCACCTTGAGCAATCCTTCACCTAATAACCTATTCAATGCTTCACGAATAGCCATGCGACTTACCTGGACTTTAAGAGCCCATTCGTCCTCTTTCAATCGTGTATTTGGCGCTAACTGCTGTGAAACAATTTTTTTCCTTATGTCATTGTAGGCTTTTAAAGCCAGGGAGTCTGATCTCATAAAAATGTAAACAAAATAAGTAATAATTTCGTATATATTTATCACTGGAATAAAACAAAATTTAATCAGTGTACATTATTTAAAGTGAAGGAATGCTTGACTGAGCAAAATTTCTCTGCCGGTTCCTCTCATAAAAACACTAAAAAATGTATCCTAAAACACTAGCCTTTTTTTCTGCCTTGATTATGTTTTCCTCTTTTCAAGTTCCGGCACAAATACGAAAATGGGAAGTGTTTGAATTACAACTAAAAGGAAAACATCAATACCAAAACCCATATGCGGCAATTCCTGCAGATGGAAAAGAGGGTTTGGTTCAGGTTGTCTTTTCCGGAACGAGTGGTGAAGCCGATGGAAAAAAGATAATGATATTTGGCTTTTGGGATGGTGGGCAAAACTGGAAAGTGCGTTTTTCCGCACCGTTTACAGGCACCTGGACTTATAAAAGTTCTTCAAAAGATCCGGGGTTATCTAATGTAAAGGGCAATCTGGAAGTGAGTGAATGGCCGGCCGAGACATTACAACAGAATGCAACAAGGCGTGGCTTTGTGCAGGTCAATAATTCGGGTGAACAGGCCGGCCACTATTTTCAATATGCAGATGGAACGCCATTCCTTTGGATTGGTGACACCTGGTGGAATTGGACCAATCGAAATATTCATCTTTCTACCTACAAAAATTTAGTGGATGACCGTGCAGCCAAAGGGTTCAACGTTGGGCAATTGTTTGTGGCAGCCAATGGATGGGGGCGTCCAAGTTCTTTGCTTGATTCAACGTATTCCGTCTTGGATGTTGCGGAGATGCAAAAAGTAGATAGTATGATTGCGTATGCCAACAGCAAGGGTATTACAATGTGGATACATGGCTGGTGGAGTCGTGAAAATCTAAATAAAACGGCCGGCGAAGAAAAAATAAAAAGATGGTGGCGTTATCTCGTACATCGCTATGCAGCATACAATGTGATTTGGGTAATTGCGGGCGAATACAACATGGATCATTATGGCGGTTTGGGTTTGCCATTCTGGGAAAATTTAGGAGCAGGTATCAAAGCAGAAGATCCCTACAACCGCATTATAAGTGCCCATAATACGCCACCAACTTGGGAGGGCGGTTTTGCTGCGCCGCAATGGTCTACGGCAGAAATTTTAAACGATGAAACATGGTTGGAATACAATCAAACGCAGGTGGGTCACGGCCGCATGGCTAACGAAATGATTCCTTCGGTGATCAGTAAATCCTATGCAACAACGCCGCATAAACCGATTGTAGTAACAGAGCCCTGGTATGAGTTTATCGAAGGCAATCCTACCGGACGCGACGTGCGTTTTGCTGCCTGGTCGGCTATCCTATCGGGTGCAGCCGGACATACGTATGGTGGCGGACATGTTTGGCTGGCGAACGTTCCTGAAGCACCTGCAGGCCCGGGTGGTGCATGGCCGCTTGAAAAAGGTTTTGAAAGAAACACGTTAGATTATGAAGGTGCCCGCTCTACGGGATACCTGGCCAATTTTTTCAAAAATATACAATGGTGGAAAATGGCCCCGCATGCGGAACTGGTTTTGCAATACCCTGTAAATAAATATTGTTTAGCCCTACCGGGAGAAGAATACGTACTTTATTTGAGATGGGGCGGAACCTTCAAACTTGATTTAAAAACGACATCAGAAAACGACAGCTTCGAATATTCGTGGTTCGATCCTGCTACTGGAAAATCGTTAAAATCAAAAGTTATTAAAGGTGGTACAGAAGTATTTTTTAGTGCCCCTGGTGGGTATCCGGGAAATGTAAACTTTCATGATTGGGTGTTGCATGCAAAAAAGATAAACCCTTAGTTATTCATATTAACCTTCATGCAGGATGATTTGTAGAATGATTACCTGCTTGTGTAACCAGGTGATAACAATTAAACCCTGAATGTTTTCATCTATTAACTTTTCCAAAAGCCGTAGAATGTATTTGTATTATCACGGTCGATTATCGTCAACGCAGTACCTTTCATCCTATGAAAATTTGTTTTACATTTCTTATTTGCACACTTAGTTTTTATACGTCCCAGTCGCAGCAAGAAAAAACACCCACACCGGTGAAGATTATAAAAAAAGCATCGGGTTTCCAATTGCTTGTCAACAAAAAACCCTACTATATTAAAGGCGCGGTAGGCAGTGATTACCTAGAGAAATTACAACAATACGGAGGAAACGCCATCCGGACCGGCAGCGAAGTAAATGCACTCAACAAAGCACATACGCTTGGATTAACAGCCCTTGTAAACCTGCCAGTAGAAGCCGAGCGTGACGGTATGGATTATGATGATACGGCAGCAGTTCGGGCACAACATGCCAATGTGATGCGTATTGTGCGGGACACAAAAAACCATCCCGCTGTTGTCATGTGGGCGCTGGGTAATGAATTAGATTTTATACAACCCAATGTAAAAGAACACTACAATATAAAGGTGTGGGATGCGGTGAATGCACTGTCCAGGGAGATTCATAAAATAGATCCAAATCACCCGGTAATG
>JBDSRT010000033.1:0-2502 GCA_039929165.1 Ginsengibacter sp. | reverse complement strand
TATGGGAAAGTAAACACTGGAGAGGCACTGATAAAAGCAATGTTACGTTTTCACTTGTTATCTACAATACGATTATATATTAATTTAAAATTTATCATTAAAAAACAACTCATGAAAAGAAAAGTTTCCTTCGGCATTTTTACAGCGCTAATCATTTTTGCCGGTTTCGCTTTTAAAGTCTCTGATAAAAAAGCAGATATGCTTAACATCAATAACCCAATTCTGCCTGTACCAAATACCACGTGGGTCATAGATAAAGCCCATAGCAACGTAAAATTTGCTATAACGCATATGGTAGTTTCTGAGGTTGAGGGCAGCTTCAAATTATTTGATGGCACTATGGAGAATACCAAAGCCGATTTTTCTGATGCAAAGATCTCTTTTACAGTTGATGTAGCGTCTATAAATACAGATAATGAAATGCGTGAAAATCATTTAAAAGGCGATGATTTTTTTAATGCTGAAAAATATCCGCAGATGAAATTTGTAAGTACAGCCTTTACTCCGGCTGGCGGCAACAAGTACAAGCTTGCCGGTAATCTCACCATTCGTGACGTAACGAAACCCGTAGTATTTGATGTTACTTATGGCGGCACTGTTAAAGCTAACAATGGTGAAATGTTAGGCTTTAAGGCTAAAACAACAATTGATCGGCTTGAGTATGGTTTGAAATGGAATAAAGCGGTTGAAGCAGGTGGCATGGTAGTAAGTAAAGAGGTTGACATTACAGTAAATGTGGAGATGAAAAAAGGCGCTTAGTATGGTTTGATTTATAAATGGGAAACCGTCTCAAACTATTGAGGCGGTTTTTTTGTGGTTGATACTAAAATTATTCCTTCGATGACGCATTGTGATCTGGATCTTTTATTTTAAATCAACGTCACCTTTCGTCGCAGAAAATCACCCTCTTATCTCATTTGTAGTATTTACCTGGCAGCCGGCCTATATTTTTGCGGCACAATTAAAAATCATGAAAAAATTTATTCTCGCAGCCGTCGTTTTAATTATAACAATTGGTACGTACGCTCAAATATCCGCCGGTGCCCGTCCGGGTGTTGGTGGTAATATACCTGCAATAGGCCACCTTTACGGAAAAATTACCGATCCCGATGGCAAAGCCGTAAGTGATGCTTCTGTGATTGTATTACAGGGCAAAATGGATACTGTAACAAAAAAGATGAAAGAAACACTTGTTAAAGGCGGAACGTCAGCTAATAACGGTGAATTCTCAATTGAAGGTTTGCCGATTATGGGCCAACTTACACTAAAAATTTCTGCCACAGGTTATGCAGCTTTAGACCAGAAAGTGTCATTTATGTCACAGCCTGCAGCAGGTCAAACAGGTCCGCCGCAAGGTGGAATGCCTTCAACAGATAAAGACCTTGGAACAATCAAACTTAAAACTGATGTAACCCAGTTGCAATCTGTAAGTGTCACCGCTACAAAGCCGTTGATGAAATTTGATGGCGAGAAGAAAGTATTTAACGTAGATAAAAATATAGTGAGCGCCGGCGGTACAGCCGTTGATGTAATGAAAAATGTGCCTTCAGTGAATGTAGATATTGATGGAAATGTTTCATTGCGTAACAGCTCTCCGCAAATTTTTGTAGATGGCAGACCAACAACTTTAACGCTTGACCAGATTCCGGCTGATGCCATTGAAACTGTTGAGGTAATCACAAACCCTTCAGCAAAATATGATGCATCAGGTGGTGGCGCCGGTATTTTAAATATTGTTTTGAAAAAGAACAGGAAGTCTGGTTATAATGGTAACCTGAGAGCTGGTGTTGATAAAAGAGGTGGTGTAAATGCCGGTGCAGATTTTAATATTCGTAAGAATAAATTAAACTTTACTGCAAGTGGAATGGTCAATCAAAATCGTGGCCGTACAACGGGCGCAACTGATCGTACTAACCTTTTAGATTCTCCACAAACCCATGTTTTGCAAAACATCTTTACCAAACAAAACGGGGGCTTTGCTTTTGGCAGAGTTGGCGTTGATTATTTTGCCACTAATCGCACTACATTTTCTATTTCAGGTGTAAAGGTGCATGGTAAATTTGATTCGGATGATCTTTTAACGATCAGCACAGATAGCTTATATAACGCGGGGAAAATATCATCATTAAGCAGCAGAACAACTACCGGTAACCGTGAGTTTAACGCTTATGGTTTAGTGGGTGGGTTTAAACATATTTTCCCTAAAGAAGGTGAAGAGTTAACCACAGATCTAAATTATTTCTCGGGCAAGTTTAAAAACAACACCTTATACAATACAACTTATCAAAATGCTTTTCAACAGGCTAATCTTCAGCGGATTTTAGGCAATGGTGATAACAATACTTTTACAGTACAATCAGATTATGTTAAGCCTTTGGCTGCTAAAACAAAAATAGAACTTGGAGCCAGGATGCAATTGCGTTCAATAAGCAGCAATCAGTATAATTATAATTTCGATTATAATGTGAACGACTACGTACTAAATTCTTCACCGAGTGACAA
>JBDSRT010000032.1:0-8615 GCA_039929165.1 Ginsengibacter sp. | reverse complement strand
GAGTGATGTAACCCGATAAATGGGAAGGTTTAAAAAAATCAAATCCGGTAGGGTAGATGATAGCTTTAATATAAACCTCTCAAATTCAGTTTGCCAGACTTGCTAACATTTTTTCATTTATAATTTTAATTTTCCCGTTTTGTATATCTATAAGTTTTTCATTCCTAAAGTCGCTTAACGTTCTGATTAATGATTCAGTAGCAGTGCCTGCAATACTTGCAAGGTTTTCACGGCTTATATCGATAGTAAACTTTTCATGTTCATTAGCCTTATATTTTTTTTGTATCATAGTGAGTGCATCGGCTACTTTCTTGCGAAGTGAATTATAAGCCAGGCTCAATAATTGATCTTCTTTCGACGAGACATTTTTTGCTAACAGTGCTATAAATTTTCTAGCTATCTGCGGGTTTCTATTAATCAGGTCTTCAAAATCTTCTTTTGGTATAACCGCCAGTTCGCATTCTTCAAGCGCTTCAGCACTATCCTTATACACTGTTTCTTCCAGTAAGGCAACGTAACCAACAAAGTCGCCCTGCGTAAAAATTTCTGTTAAGAAGTCTTTCCCGTCTTCGTTGGTTTTATAAGTTTTCACTTTGCCACGTATAACATAATAAAGCCGGTTAGGATGATTACCTTCTGAATAGATAGCTTGTTTCTTTTTATAGATGTTGGTATTTCGCCCTTCAGTAAAAGTTTGTAAATCATCTTTGCCAAATGAAGCCTGCATTAATTGTTCCAGGCCGCGAATGCCCGGCGCAAGCTCTTCTTTTAGCAAATCAAGTTTCTTGAGACGGCTGTCCACCGCATTTAGCAAGTCTGTTCCATCAAAAGGTTTAGTAATGTAATCGTCAGCACCAAGTTCCATTCCTTTTCTAAAATCATTACGCTCTGTTTTTGCAGTTAGAAATATAAAGGGTGTATTTTTTATAGCGTCATTTTTATGCACGGCATGTAAAACGCCGTATCCATCCAATACCGGCATCATAATATCACAAATGATGAGGTCCGGTAAACATTCAATAGCCTTCTCTACACCAGTTTTACCATTTTCTGCAACTAACACCTGGTAGTTGGCAAGCTCAAGAATTTCAGCAGTATTACTGCGGATATCATCATTGTCTTCTATAAGCAAAATTTTTCTCACATCATCATTTTTTAGAAGTTGAATGTTATAATAAACTCAGTGCCTTTTTCTAATTCGCTTTTGTAATCAACAACGCCATTCATCAGTTCAGCGTATTTAGAAACAATATGTAAGCCCAGCCCTGTCCCTTGTATGTTACCGGCATTGGTGCCTCTAAAAAAACGTTCGGTAAGATGTTTTTGATCTTCAACTGAAATCCCAATTCCATGATCTTGTACTGAAAGACTAAGATGATGATCTGCACAAAAAGTTTTGATTTCTATTGGAGCACCTTCAGGAGAAAATTTACTGGCGTTTGAAATCAAATTCATCAGAATATGTTTAAGTAAGGATGCATCTAATGTTACATTTTGCTGTCCTGCATGCTGATAATAGATACTCTGTTTATTTTTAAGATTATTTTTTACTTCGTCTGTTATTATTTTAATTATATCGCTGATATTTATTTCTGTGGGTCTTACCTGTATCTTGCCCTCCTCGATCTTACCCAGGCTCAAAAAATCGTTTAAAATATCCGTAAGCATGTTAACTGAGGAGACAATTCGCTCAAGATGTCTTTGCCGTTTTGGTTGTTCTTCTGTTGTGATATATTGACCCATCAAATGCGCTGATGAAAGGACTGTAGTTAGCGGTGTGCGAAATTCATGAGAAGCCATTGAAACAAATCTTGATTTTAATTCTCCAAGTTCTTTTTCTTTTTCTAATGCCATTTGTAAATCTTCTTCCGCTTTTTTTCTTTCGGAAATATCGATGGCAATTCCCATAAAGCCGGTAAAATTCCCTGCATTGTCTATGGCAGCACTAACGGTTAATGAAATAGGAAACGACGTTCCGTTTTTTCTTATGTATGTATATTCTTCTTCCTCGTGAATTTTACGTCGCGACTTTTCCACCAAAACAGCAAAGTCATCGGCTATTGTTACGCCAAATGTTGTAAATAATTCTTTGCGTTTCCTGTCTATTTCATTGTTATCATGAAATAATATGGGAGTAGATTTATTAAGAACTTCTGAAGCCTCGTAACCTATATTATGAATAGCTTCCTGGTTGAAAAGTTTTATAATACCTTTTTCATCAGTAGCGATAATCATAGCGCCGGCATTATCGAGCAGCGCCTTTTGATATGCCGACGCATCTTCCAGCTTATCTCTATACACTTCCAATTGATGCAGCGTTTCTGTCAGATCTTTAGTGCGCTGTTCAACTGTTACTTCAAGTTCATCATTTAGTTTTATTATTTCGGCTTCTGCTTTTTTTCGAATAGATATGTCACTCAAAAATGCAATTACATTTTTATCACCATCATTATTGTAATGGCTTAAACTTACCTCCACCGGAAATTCTGTTCCGTCTTTTTTTATTGCATATAAATCCATCCCAATACCCATTGGCCTGTTCCTGGGATTATTTATATAGTCATTTCTATTTGTAACATGCTTATGATGATAACGACTGGGTATAAGTGCTTCAATTGGCTTTCCCATTACGTCTTCAGCTATATAACCAAAAAGCTTTAGTGCAAACGGGTTTATCGCGTTAAGAAGTCCTTTCCCATTCACCACAATAATTCCCAAAGAAGCATTATTAAAAAGCGCCAGCGACTGAGGTGAAGAGAGCATATGGAATTTGCAACAAGGCGAAGCATATTTCTAATTGTTTTTCACCTTCCATTCACAAAGTAGACTTATTTCGTGGAAGTATTTTACTGCAGTCCACTATACCATTAGGTATTGATAGCCTTTTCAATTATTTAAACTGCATTAATAATTACTGTGTAACCAACTTCTCAGCCTGGAGATGTTTGGTAGATACTTCCGGTAAAACCAATAAAGGAATACTAGTATGAAAGATCATGTCTTCGGTTTCGCTTTTTTTAAAGAGACGTTCAATAAAATCATGTTTATGCGGCATCATTACCAGCATATCACAATGGTGTTTTTTTATAAAGGTATTCAACGCATCTCTTACATCTGTACTAGCAGGATATTCAAATGCAGTATCGAAACTGTAAATATTTTTTTTAAGATCATCGGCATTATTAAATGTCCTTAATACTTCAGTGTGTTTGTCTTCAACAACTTTCACAACTTTCAATTTCGATTTAAAAAGGTCAATTATCTTTTTTAGATTTTTTGGTACTTCTTTATCAGAGTTGATAACCGCATCGTTTGCAAACGCTATATTTTTAAGGGTCAAAAAAATTGCAGATTCGGGAATAATTATAACAGGTATTTTTGTTTGTTTTGCCAGCGACGTGGCTGTGCTGCCAAATATCTTTCTAAAATTTTTTCCACTTCCCTTCATGCCAATAACAATAAAATCAACTTCGTTCTTTTTTGCTACATTTCTAATAGCCTTTACCGGGTTGCCCTCATCGCACAATGTTTCCATCGACGGCATATTTAAATACCTGAATGTTTCGGCCTCGGTTTTTATTTTCTGGTCAATTTGTGTCCACACGCTAAATCTGGAAATTCCCACATTCAATCCAGTTGCAGGTGTTGGAATATTGAAGGCATTAAATAAAATGATTCTGGCATTAATTTCCTTTGCAAGCTGTAGTCCATATAAGGTCGCATTTCTGGCTGCTTTGGAAAAATCTGTTGCGATAAGAACTTTATACATGATAATATTTTTTACAATATTATAAATGTCTGTTGCCTGTTTACCTGACTATAGTTAGTTCAATATTTGATTTTCATCAATATTTTGTATTAAAAAGTTTATGCTGTTAATAAGTTTTACAAATCCCAGGTACATCTTAACTATTGAGATCTATAATTCTCTTCTCAAAAAACTTAACTGATAAAAATCATATAAAGTCCTGCCTGCAATCATCGCCTGCTTTTTTATGCAGCCATAGGTTTGTGTAAAGAGTTTTCAAAGTACGTAGCTAGCGAATTTTTAAAATGCAAATTTTCATTACGTAACAGCTCTTTCTATTAAAACAAAAACTATTAATCAATTTTATGAAAACAATAATCGTCGCCACAGATTTTTCTACATGTGCGTTAAATGCAGCAAACTATGCAGTGAGCATGGCTTCGGCAGTCGGCGCCGATGTGCTTCTGTTTCATGTATATGAAACTTCCGAACTTAGTTTAGAAATACCGGTAGCCATCCCTATTGATAACTTAAGACACGAGCTTAAACAAAAGCTGTTGATTTTAAAGAACGATTTAACTCAACAATCTTTATCTAAAATAAATATCAGATCCGAGGTAGCAGTTGGTACTTTTTTCACTGCGCTGGAGGATGTATGCCACCGCATAAATCCGTATACAGTAATATTAGGGAGCCAGGGGACAACACGGATGGAACGCTTGTTTTTTGGAGGCCACGCAGTATACACGATGAAACACCTGACATGGCCATTAATTTCTGTTCCACAGAATGCAAAATTTTCACCTCTCACAAAAATTGTATTGGCTTTGGATCTTTATGATGAAGTAGATATGATTCCTATGGAACAGATCAAAACATTAGTAAGTGACTTTAAAGCTGAGCTGCATATTCTTGTTGTGGATGACCATGAAGCATCCGGTGATAGTTCCGATTATGAATCAGCATTGTTGTTAGAGTGGATGACCGGGATCAAACCCCAGTATCACTTTATCGCCAGTAAACATATTGATGATACAATTATAGACTTTGCAGAAAAGAATAACATTGACTTGCTAATTGTTTTACCTAAGCGCTATGATTTATTGAACAAACTCATTCACAAAAGTCATACAAAGCGACTGGTACTATACAGCCCGGTGCCGTTAATGGCTTTGCATCTATCCTGACTTTCATAATATTTTTAAAACAATTACAAAGCCCAGAATACGGAGAAGAAAGATACCGCCACTCTTTAATCATTAATCAATTTACAAGCCGACATATTCTATTAAAGTAAAAAGGTTTTTAAAGTACTCAATATTCATTGTATCAAAAAGTTTGTACATCTACTCAATATCAATAAAAATAAAATCATGAAAAAGATTCTCATTTTAGCCTTTGCATTCCTAAGTATTTCCCTTGGCATTTTAGGCCAGGGCAAAGCCGGAAAAATTGCAGCACCTGACACGTCACTACATAAGATTTATAGTTGTCCAATGCACCATGATGTTGTAAGCGATAAACCCGGCAAATGTCCGATATGCAGTATGGTGCTGAACGTATCCAATAAAGAGCAAATGAAGATGGACGTAGTAAAAGCTTATACCTGTTCTTTACACCCAAATGTTAGTAATAGCAAACCCGGTAAATGTCCCCAATGTGGTAACAAATTAATGCTTTCCAAAAAAGAGCAAATGAAGGCAGATGTAATGAAAGTTTACAGTTGCCCGATGCATCCTAATGAAACAAGTGATAAATCGGGGAACTGCCCTAAATGTGGAATGGCATTTACAAAAGATAAAAAAGCCTGAACTTTAAATGATATAAATACAGAGGTACACTTACCCTGACAAGCACTATTTACAGACAGCATTCCCTAAGCGGAAAGAAACTTATTACATCGTTGTCAATGAGACTTAAAACTTAAAAATTATAAGCGCAATAAGCAGTATTTTTTTGCTTATTGCGCTTTCAATGTTTGCAGGATACAATGAGCAAAACATACTTATTTAACTTGCTTAGACAAGCCCAATGTCATTTATATAATTCAATAAATTATTAGATATCAATTGATTGTTTTGCTCCTGATTTGTCGACCGCAAAAACTTTAAGTACTGATTAGAATCAACTTTTAGTCTTACCATGCTCATACTTTTCTTTTATTATAGTGCTGAACTTTGGTTCATTAAAAATAATTATATGCAACAAGTTTTAACTAACACAAAAGTTTCAGAGGTTTTCGTTAATGGTATTTATAACTATGCACAACAAACGAAAACAAATGTATTCACAAGATTATTATCGTGGTGTGAAACGCAGGAACACAATAGACTTTTATGGATGGCCCTTTCATTTGGCGGCCTTATAGTTTTTGTAATACCATGTACTGCAATACCATACCTGCTATTAGGTGTAAACAATTTAAATCTATGGATTCTAGTCTGCATTATTAATGTTCCCATCATATCGCTTAACCTCGCTGCGCAGTCCACTAAACTAATTTTACCTGCTCTATTTATTTCCTGGGCATTAGATGCAATTATTATTTTAAGTTATCTTGGTGTGTTTTTGTTATAGTAAATTGCCGTCAATGAAATATATCAAAACTGTCCTGAGTAATTGCAAGTATCACAAGTAAGAATGGAAGCTCATAATATTTTCCTATACTTAAATCAAAGGCTGTTATGATTCTCGTCAATTAACTATTGAGATGTATACTTCCGCTTCATGCTGCCGTCCATCATCTTCCAGTTGTATTGTATTTCCAATCCCCCGGTCATTATCCATCTGCCACGATGACTCCGGTGTTTCCATTTGAAAAACTTTTATGTTATAAGTTGATGTTTTGTAGCGATAGACAATAAAAACCGAAGGCCAGTTCAAAGGAAAACAGGGGCTAAATTTCATTTGATCTTTTTGCAACTCAATCCCGAGCAGGGAACCGGTGATAAACTGATACATCCATCCGGATGAGCCCGTGTACCAGGTCCACCCGCCTCTGCCTTTATGAGATTCATTGGCATACACATCGGCAGCCATCACATATGGCTCCACTTATAAACCTGGGTAGAAGCCGCATCCAATGCATGGCTTATCGGTTGTATCATGCTAAACAGTTCCCATACTTTTTCCCGATCACCCAACGCGGCAAATGCCATTAGCGTCCAAATGGCGGCATGAGAATACTGCCCACCGTTTTCCCTTACACCCGGCACATAACCTCTTATATAACCGGGGTTCGGGCCATGTGCATCGAATGGCGGATCGAGTAACTGAATTAGTCGAAGATCTTTTTTCACCAAATATTTATACAGAGAAGCTATCGCTGTTTTCTTTCTTTCGTCACCGCCGCCACCGGAAAGTACCGACCAACTTTGAGCAATGGCATCAATACTACATTCTTTATTTTCTTTTGAACCCAGCGCTGTACCATCATCAAAATAAGCACGTCGGTACCAGTCGCCATCCCAACCTGCTGCTTCTATATTTTGTTGCAATGTTGCTGCTTCTTTTTTGCAGGTCTCAGCAAATATTTCGTCCTCGTTTTCGCTGGCGATTTTTGCAAACCGCATTAAAATATCATAGAAGAAAAATGCAAGCCAAACACTTTCGCCCTTGCCTTTGTGGCCCACCTTGTCCATGCCATCATTCCAGTCTCCCGAACCGATAAACGGCAAACCATGCACGCCAAAATGCAGGCTATATTTTATAGCACGAACACAGTGTTCATACAATGTTCCCGTCACGTTGAGGCTTACCGGCAAATCATATAAAGAATCTTCGCCCTCGTGCAAAGTGCGGCTCTCTAAAAAGTTAGCCGGAACTTTTAAAATCTCATTGTCGCCGGTAGCCTCCGTGTATCTGGCAACCGCAAAGGGAAGCCAGAGCATATCATCAGAGCAACGGGTACGAACACCTCTTCCCTCCGGCGGATGCCACCAGTGTTGCACATCGCCTTCATTAAACTGACGTGATGCACTCAGTAAAATTTGCTCCCTGGCCATACCCGGACGGTTGTGCATCAGTGCCAACACATCCTGCAACTGATCTCTAAAACCAAAGGCGCCACCAGATTGATAAAAGCCACTTCGTCCAAATATCCGGCAGGCAATGGTTTGATAAATGAGCCATCCATTTGCCAGGATATTTAATGCGGCATCAGGCGTATTTATCTGCACGGCGCCTACAACCTCTTTCCAGTATTCCTTTACATCGTGGAACGATTGAAAGACCGCTTCCCTATCAGTGAATTTTTGGACTAATGCCATGGCCTCCTGAGCATTTACTTCATTGCCCATTTGAAAAATAATTTCCTTTTCGGCACCATCCGGCAAATCAAATTTTACATGCAGGGCTGCACAAGGGTCCATGCCTGCCCCCTTCCTGCCAGACAATTTTTTTCGGTAAAGGGCTTGTGGATCGCCTAAGCTTCTGTTACGACCAATAAACTCAGCACGGTCAGCCGTGTAACTAAAATTTGTACCGCCATCAACTTTAAAAAACATAACTCTTTCGGCAAACGCAGTGTTGTACCGGTTGCGTAAAAGCAAGGCGCCTGTGGCCGCATCCTGCTCCGATAAGATGTGCATATTTGTCTTCGACTTCAAATCACCCAATATGACTTCGTTAAAACCGGTAGCCGATAGTTTGCGTTGTCTTCCCGAAGCATTTTTAATCTTCAATACAATAAATTTTACCGGCAACTCCTTATCCACAAAAACGGTCATTTGTGAATGAAGGCCATCTTCTATATGCTCAAAAATACTGTAGCCAAAACCGTGTGTGATCACATAAGGCGATGCGCCTTTTTTAGGAAAAGGAGATGGACTCCAGAAGCTACCAGTTTCTTCATCACGCAAATAAAATG
>JBDSRT010000031.1:0-3891 GCA_039929165.1 Ginsengibacter sp. | reverse complement strand
CCCACCACGCTACAAATGTTGCGGCAGATAAAGCAACAACCAACGCATAGCTCACGTAACCGGTACCATACCAAAAGCCAACTTCCAGATCATACTTTTGATTACATTCAGGGCAATGCTCAGGCATGCCTAAAATCCTGCTAAGCCTAAGGCTCTTGTAGGGATTATTATCCATAAACATATCGCCTCGCCTGCATCTCGGGCACTTCATGGTTAAAATACTCCAGAGCATATTTGGTTTTGGCTGCGGTTCTTCATTCATTGTTTACAACTTGATATATGTTTAAACCTGCACTTCAGATAACTCCGGCTGTGGTTGTTCTGTCATCTTTTTTCTTTCGCCAATCTGCTGCCGCCACATGGCATAATATAAACCCATTTGAGTAACCAGACTGTGATGCGTGCCCGTTTCAACCACTTCTCCTTTTTCAAGCACATAGATTCTATCGGCGTGCATAATGGTACTTAACCGGTGTGCAATTAATATAGTTATCTGTTCTCTTTGAGATGACACTTCTTTAATAGTATTAGTAATGTCTTCTTCTGTAAGAGAATCTAATGATGAAGTAGCTTCATCAAAAATTAATAGATGCGGATGCCGAAGCAATGCTCTTGCAATAGACAGACGCTGTTTTTCTCCGCCTGAAATCTTTATACCGCCTTCGCCTATGAGCGTTTCAATCCCGTTATCAGCACGGGACAATAAAGTTTGACATGATGCCTTATGTAACACATCAACAATATCATCGTCTGTAGCCGTTGGATTCACAAACAAAAGGTTTTCTTTTATAGTGCCTGCAAAGAGTTGTGTGTCCTGTGTTACAAAACCAATTTGTGTTCTTAATGTATCAAAGTCAATATCTTCTCCATCTACATTATTATAAAGAATAGACCCTTGCTGCGGCCTGTAAAGACCAACTAAAAGTTTTACCAATGTTGTTTTGCCGGAACCTGAAGGGCCAACAAAAGCAATAGTTTCACCGCTTTTTACGGAGAAGCTGATGTCGTTCAATGCATGCAAGCTTGCTGTCTGGTGTTTGAATTTTACTTTCCGGAACTCGAGCTTTTCTATGTTGCCAAATGCAACAGGCAGTTTTGGTTTTTGTTCAGGCTTTTTGATCATCAAATTATGAAAGTTATTAAGCGATGCTTCTGCTTCACGGTAAGATATAATGATGGTGCCGATTTCCTGCAATGGTCCAAAAATAAAAAACGAATAGAAGGTCAGAGTCATCACCTGTCCTGGTGTTATAACACTTTGAAACACCAGGTATAACAACATGAACATAATTACCTGGCGAAGAAAGTTTACGAAGGTGCCTTGCACAAAACTGATGCTTCTTATACGTTTTACTTTTTTAAGTTCAAGGCCCAATATCTTGTAAGTATTATTGTTCAGGCGCTTTACTTCCTGTTGTGTAAGCCCGAGGCTTTTTACCAACTCGATGTTACGCAAAGACTCTGTTGTTGAGCCGGCAAGAGAAGTAGTTTCTGTTACAATATTTTTTTGAATGTGCTTTATTTTACGGCTTAACACACTGGTTAAAGTAGCCAGCGCAGCTATGCCAACAATATATACAGGCATTATTGACCAATGCAGCGAGAAGGAATAGACTGTGACGAAAATGATACCTACCAATATTGGAAAAAGAACATTGACAAAGCCATTAATAAATTTTTCTGTATCAGCTCTTACCTTTTGAAGTATAGATAATGTTTCGCCACTACGCTGATCTTCAAACTCCTGGTATGGTAATTTCATAGAATGCTGTAGACCTTCTGTAAACATACTGGCACCTAATTTTTGCACAACTACATTGCTGAAATAATCCTGGAAAGCCTTTGCGATACGGGAAACCATGGCCACTGAAATCAAGAGGCCTAAGTAACCAAGTACGCCTTTTATAAACTCACTTTGCGTTCTTGTGCCTGTTTTAATAAATTCTTTTTTTGCATTGTAATATCCAATGTCAAACGGATGTGTGGCGAATTTATCAAAGAGCCGCCCAAATAGATAAGGATCGAGTAATGAAAATATCTGGTTAACAGCGGCAAGACCTAAAGCAAGAGCCACCAACCCGCGGTATGATTTTAAATACGAGAATAAAATTTTCATCCCGCAAATTTAATTGATTAAAAATGCAATGCTTTCAAATGATACAACTATGATAAAAGATATTAACCTGCCCATCCTTCACGATCAAGACTGCGGTACTGAATGGCTTCGGCAAGATGTTCAACTTTAATGTCAGCACTTCCGGCAAGGTCAGCGATGGTTCTGCTAACTTTTAATATGCGGTCATAAGCCCTGGCAGAAAGGTTAAGCCGTTCCATGGCAACTTTTAAAAGATTAGAGCCGGCTTGTGTTATCACACAGATTTCTTTTAATTTTTTGCTGCTCATTTGTGCATTGCAATACACGCCGGGAGTGTCTTTAAAACGTTCAGCCTGTATGGCTGTAGCTTTCACAACCCGTTCCCGAATGCTTTCACTTTTTTCAAAATCTTTACGTGATGATAGTTCACTGAATGGCACAGGTGTTACCTCAACATGCAGATCAATCCGATCTAACAGAGGTCCTGATATTTTATTTAAATATTTCTGAACGGCGCCGGGCGGGCAGGTACAGGGTTTTTCAGGATGATTAAAAAAGCCACAGGGGCAGGGGTTCATAGAGGCGATCAACATGAAGCTGGCAGGGAATTCCAAAGCCACTTTTGCTCTGGAGATTGTTACTTTTCGTTCTTCCATTGGTTGCCGCATTACTTCAAGCACGGTACGTTTGAACTCAGGCAGTTCATCTAAAAATAAAACACCATTATGCGCCAAAGAAATTTCACCGGGTTGCGGTATACCGCCGCCGCCAACCAAAGCTGCATCAGACACTGTATGATGCGGTGATCTAAAAGGGCGCTTTGAAATGAGCGTTGCATTTTCTGCCAGCTTGCCGGCAACACTGTGAATCTTTGTGGTTTCTAAAGCTTCCTGTAAAGTAAGTGGCGGAAGTATAGTTGGTAAACGTTTAGCCAACATGGTTTTACCTGCTCCCGGCGGTCCAATCAAAATGGCATTATGACCTCCCGCTGCAGCGATCTCTAAAGCTCTTTTAATATTTTCCTGTCCTTTTACATCACAAAAGTCGATGTCATAATCACTCTGCGCATGAGCGAACTCTTCCCTTGTGTTTACGATGGTAGGTTTGATAGATGTTTCATCTGCAAAAAAGTTAATGACATCAGTGATGTGGCTTACGCCATATACATTCAAGGTGTTAACCATGGCTGCTTCCCTTGCATTTTATTTCGGAACAATCAATCCTTTAAAGCCTTCTTTCCTTGCTTGTATCGCAATAGGCAAAGCGCCCTTAATTGGCCGAACAGTTCCATCTAAACTTAATTCACCCATTATCACATAATGTTCAAGTTTTTCAGTTTGATCAAATTGTTCACTGGCCGCAAGTGTGCCGATGGCTATTGGCAGATCGAAAGCAGTGCCACTTTTCCTGATATCTGCCGGTGCAAGATTTACAACAACTTTTGTTCTTGGAAAATGATAGCCATTTGCTTTTATAGCGCTTTCCATGCGTTCAAGACTTTCCTTTACTGCACTATCAGCCAGGCCAACAATAGAAGTAAATTTTCCGCTGCTAACGTTTACTTCGACAGTGATCGTTTTAGCTTCTACCCCGTAAACTGCACTGCCAAAGGTTTTTACAAGCATGCAATAATTGTTATATCAATTAAATTTAAAACCTGGTTATAATTTCTCTAATAACTCAATCACTTTTTCACGTTTTAAGATCAGGTAACCAATACGGTCGTTGCTTATACCATCCTGCAGCCTGTAATTAAAAGTAAGCTGCTCATCATTGATCGCTGTTTCAAAATATTT
>JBDSRT010000030.1:0-13484 GCA_039929165.1 Ginsengibacter sp. | reverse complement strand
GTTTAAAAGTCGTACCAGCGATAGTGTCAAAGTGAAAAATTTAAAAGTTGGCCTTTTCAATATTTTTTTCGTCCCACAAACCTGATGACCGAGCCCTGCCCATTATGGTACACGCCTTCGCTCAAATTGATTTCTACTTCACTAAGCTCAATGACATCGTAGTTATCAAAGTCGTTTTTTATTTCGTCAATTGAAAACAGAGATTGAATGTCTTTGGGTCCGCCAACTTTTTCGTTCCTGGCTAAATAATCAAGGTGTTTTTTACTGAATGCTTCAAAAATTATTATGCCGTCTTTACATAAATACTTATCGAGCTTCTTGTGAGTTTGAGATTTAATGCTTGCAGGAAAGTGTGCATATATTAGGGCTATTACGTTAAATTCCGAGTGTTTGTAATTTAAGTCTTGTAATTCTCCAACCTGATAATCTAAAGTTACATTGTTCTTTTCTGCAAGATGTTTTGCTTTTTTTTGTCCTTCACTGCTTATGTCAAAGGCAGACACTGTCCAGCCAAGTTTAGCCGCAAATACAGCATTGCGTCCTTCGCCCTCAGCCGGAAAAAGAATATTCCCGGTCGTAAGTTTTCCTAATTGCTCTTTTAAATAATTGTTTGGAGTTTCGCCGTACGCAAATTCACTTTTACTATAACGTTCATTCCATTGTTCTCTCCAGTTATCTATCATAAGACGCTTTATTGTTACGTACTAGTAATTGGTACCAGGCCATGATTTTTGAAAACAAATTTTATCTTCTCCATGTCAGGAGGGCCGCCTGTATTTTATTATAGCAGCAAGTTCATGGAACTATTCAGCCCCCAACAGCCCTGGTGTTATTACTGCTAATGAAGTCGCATTGTGTTGACTTAAATTATTAAAGCCGTGTACCACATCTTTTGAAATAAAGATAGACTGGCCTTGCTCTAATTCAATTGTTTTGCCGTCTACGATAAAGGTCATAACACCTTTAAGTCCGTAAATAGTTTCGTCAAAACGTTCGTGGTAATGGGGCAAAGGAACTTTAGCGCCAGCCGGAACAAAAAACTCAAACATTGTTAATGCGTTATTAGTATCTGAAGATTCAAGAAGAAACCTAATTTCCAGTTGCCCTTCCTTAATAATTTCTTTAGCATTCGTCATAAATATATCCGCCGTTTGACTGTTGTATTGTTGTAGATCATATTTACGGATTTATTGAATATATTGAAGATTGCCTAAAATAACAACTTAATCCATTGAAGCATTTACCAGCCGTTTATAAACTTCGTCCAGGGGGTAAGTTGGTGATAGCAGGCAGCTATTCTTATTTAAGGTGTCAATTCCTGCTAAACAAATACCCCGTGTTTTTATGCACAGGGTATTTTAAATAATAAAGGCAACATTAAAATTAAAGCGCAACAAATCCAAAGCCGAATAAAACAGGTTATAACACTCTTTAGGTTGCGGTATCATACTGTGTAATTTATTTAAGCATTGTTGCTATTGTTTCCCACTCTTTCAACGCCAATGCCAGTATCAGGTACATATTAGGCTTGGCATAAAAATTACGAGTGTATCTGCATTAATCACAGTTTAAAACACACAACATGGCAACAACAAATGCTGCAAAAAAAACTGCCGCAAAAAAAACAAGTAAATCCGCTCCCCGGAAGGAAGGCGAAAACCAGGCTGGCGAAAGCTCTATGCTGGAGGAACTTTTCCTTGATTCGCTAAAGGATATCTACTGGGCTGAAAAGGCTTTAACCAAAGCGTTGAAAAAAATGCAAAAAGAAGCAACTTCGCAAGAACTTCAGGGCGCTTTCGGACAACACCTGACGGTAACTGAAAACCAGGTTAGCCGTCTTGAACAGGCGTTTGAGCTGCTGGGAAAAAAAGCACAGGCAAAAAAATGTGACGCCATGGATGGCTTAATAACAGAAGCCGAAGGTATGATTGAGGATACTGAAAAAGGAACAATGACCCGTGACGTAGCATTAATAATGGCTGCTCAAAAAGTAGAACATTACGAAATAGCGACCTACGGCAGTTTAAAACAACTGGCAACAACCCTGGGTAATGAAGAGATAAGTAATTTAATGGAGGAAACACTTAACGAAGAAAAGGAAGCCGATTCCCTTTTGACCTCTATCGCTGAAAACAACATCAACTTAGAAGCAACGGAAGAATAAATCAATACTGTGGAATTTGTTATGAAACCAATTCTACCATTTAGCCCCGGGATACCGGGGCTTTTTATTAGATCCATTAGAAGCGCTCAGCAGTTTATTGGCTAATAACCTTAAAATCCTGCTCAATAATAATTCGCCGTCTCTTAATATCACCCAATCATGCTTCTTTATCCAATCACCAAACGTATCTGAATAGGTAGCCTACCAGTGAGAATACCCGGTGTAATAGTATTGATAACAGTCATGCTGCCAATATTTCCAGGAAATAATCTGTATCAGTTATTGCACGGCTCAGTAGTGAGCCGATGATGATAGGAGGGATGGTATCGAATGCAGGAATTTTTCCTAAGAACCTCTTCTACCAATTCGTACTAATGCAATTCCAATAATATAAATACGAACTAAATTTGCATAACAGATAGTTCATCTACATCAATACCTACCATGTCTTTTAAAAAGCTAAGGAAAGACTGCATATCGGTCGAGTTTAATTATTGAAATTAGAGCCTCATATCTTTTAAGGCAATTGCATTATTTCATAGTAGGACTTTTCAATGCTTAGCTTTTGATTATCATTTAACTGGTGGATTGTTTCCCGGTATATATCAGTGGCTTTCGCTTTCAACACACTTTCAAACTCCTTATTTATTGGTATTTCAAGTGGTTTTTTAATAGCATCCAACAAAGTTTCAATAACATAGATGTTAGATTTTCCATACAGGCATAGCTGATCAAAACTTGTGTCTGCAATATCCTGGTAGGTAATTTGTTTTTTTATCACTTTGATATTTGCTGAACTATCACGAAGAAAAGGATTACCGAATTTCTTTGTAGATAATTCAGATAATGCTGCACCAATCCATTGTATACAGGTGATAGCAGTGTGCGGATCATTAATACCCGGTGACAATGCTCTGACGCCTACTTCAACAATTTGTTTTAATGAAAACAACAGATCCTGGTTTGGGGTTCTCTGGTATCTTGTAACAATAAAGTCTTGAATTTGCTTTTCTGTTTGTAGTGGTTGCAATGATTGGTGATACACAATTGCAAATACGTGGTGAATAGTAACAAACGACCCCGGGTAAATCAGCCACTCTATTGCCGCATTATTCTTTTCTGCCCATTTACAGGCACCTTCATAATCTACACTTTGAATAAAGCCCGACTTGTCACAATGCACTTCAGTAGACAAAAGATATTCTGCCTTTACTTGTTTCAACGAGGCAGAAATATCTATATTCTCAACACTATCACCTTCATTCAACAAATAGTTATCTGTCACCTTTCTAAAATCCTTGTAGGACGAATTGATAATGTAATCAGCCTGGATAGACGTTGAAACGTGATGAATAAAAAAGATTAGGACACCAAGACTTAAAATAGCCAGCAGGAATGCAAAAACTACTGAAATCTTTGGTATAAATTCATCATCATCAGAACCACGGATGGTTAGTAAAACAATAAGAGAATAAATAAAGGTGGAGATAAAAGTGCCAATAACAAATTGATTGCCTTTGTCTGAAATAAAATTTCTTAATAACCTTGGACCGAACTGGGAAGAAGCCATTGTTAGTGCAACAAGTGTAATAGAAAATGTTACACCTGCAATAGTTACCATAGAAGAAGCGATGGTAGATAATACTGAACGGGCTCCATCAGGCTGACCACCATATATAAACCACGCTATAGGAAAATCTTTATAGGTGATACTACTATCTAACTCTAAAAAGGCAAAAGCCAAAACAACCGAAGCTAATGCCATTATTGTCGGCAAAAACCAAAGGCTGCTTTGAATATTGAACCAATATTGTTTAAGCCTAACTCCCATTCATTTTTATTTAAGGATCAAATGCGGCCATTACATAATAAGTAAATATTAGAAAATGCTGCCGATTAGAATACTCAATGTAACTAAAGTAATTAACCATCCGGAAGGAAAATATCTCTTTTGCAACGGGGATGGCTACCTTTGTCTAAAAATTATATCTATGAGAAGTTATATCGCAGGTTTGTTTAAAACTGTTTTTATAGTCGGCATGCTTTCTTTTGTAATGTCGGCATGTTCCAAAAAAATGATGTTTCAAAGCTCAACGGTAGTGCCTGCTGCTGAAGGTTCTATTAAGTATAAAAAAGATAAAAATAATAACTATAAGATAGATATTAACGTTGTGCATCTTGCTAATTCCGACAAGCTTACACCTGCCAGATCAACCTATGTGGTATGGATGGAAACGAAAAATAGTGGAGTTAAAAATTTAGGACAATTAAAAAGTTCAAGTAGTTTGCTTTCGAGTGCGCTTAAAGGGTCCTTAAATGCAGTAAGTTCTTTTGAACCGCAAGGTTTCTTTATAACTGCTGAAGACGATGCAAATATTTCCTACCCGGGAACACAGGTTGTACTCCGGGCAAATTAATGGTAATGGTAGGGGCAAGACGTATTGTTCTTAGTAAAGTAATTACAGAAGTTGCGACGATACTGTTGAGAACTAAAGCTTCCCACCTTTCCTTTAGTTAGGATTGGAATGTTTCTGATAACGCAACGATTGGCTTTGTTACATGATAATTACAAATATTATTGATACGGAAAACCACCATGCTTGTACTAAGAAATGTGACCAGGCTAGTTTCTTCTAAAACGATGCTTAAATCCCTGTTCATATAAAATAAAAACTGAAAAAATCTGCACCTCAGCCGCAATTGCAAAAAACCTGGCGGGCTCTTTTAACTGAAAGTGTTTGAAACTTTTTTATTAGAAGATTTAGGATGAATAAAGAGTACCCAACCAAAAAGTAAAGCAAATACTAAATACAAAACTGCACAGATCCAGAGATATGGAAAGTCAGGATTATGCAGTACCAGTTTAATCAAAGCTACTCCGCCAATAAAAAAGTGTGCAAAGTTTCCAATAGCTACGGGCCTGCTATATATGCCTCCAATTAAATTACCCTTTGCTGTCCAGTTGAGCATAGCAAATGCAAAGTAAAGTGCGCCCAAAATTTGTAAAAGAATTGAAGGTGATTGGGTAAAATTCAGAAAAACAGAAACCTCTTCTGGCATAAACGTCAAAATAATTCCTGTGATCCCCAGAACAACTGCACTTATTCCCATTAAATATTTAGTATTCATATATATATTGTTTCCGAGATAACCAAAAATGATTTCAAATTTAAGGCTGTAATCCTTTCAGACAAATTTGGCTGCCGGTCATAAATTGTTGCTGTAAGAAATTGTGTTCATGAAACGAATAGGCTTTAGCCATTACTCTAATCTATAAAAATTGAAATAAATATCTTCTGTTAGCCGTTGGTCATGGACCAAAAAGCGGCTTCGTAAAGGTTTGGTGGGTTGGTTTATTAGATTAAGCAAAACCAATGATGGCTGAGGAGAGACACGACTAGGATGAGCGGAGAAAACCTAACAATACCACGTTGTAAGAAATAACATCTACATTGAGATACGTGAATTATTAAAACTTTTATATGGCTCAACCAAAAAAGAGAAAACGTGCACATCATACTAATACACCACCACAATCAAATGATGTAAAAACATACTCCCGGATCATTCCTGTTGCCATTGTTATTTTTATACTATTCGGAGTAGGAATCGCTTTCTTTACAGTTGGCTCAGATAGTAGTTCACTTATTATTGGTGGAATAATTGGTGCAATTGGAGGGTATGCTTTTGGTTATGGAATCGCACAGGCACTTTCAAAGAAGCGATCCTAGCATCGCCGTCTGGTCTTCGGCCAACGGCTTAAATGGGTAATTAATTTCCTGCATCATGAGCGAGCATTTTGAAATTGTTTGTCCCATCAGCCGATCATTCACCTATTTTGTTGAATTTATTTTCTTGAGGATGGTGCGGTGTTATGTTGATGGGATTTGTAGCTAATTTATGGCTATCCCGGTTAAGCTTTTTTATGTGTTACTAGCAATGCTTGTACTGTTGTTGGTGATTGCTCGCTTGAAATCAAACGCACGGACACCAACAATGGAAAAAAAAAGCCAGGGCTGCATACCTGCGCCAGTGTGGAGATTAGCGACACCGACAATGGCTGAAATAATTATTTTTAGAGGAAATGCCAGATTACTGTACGGGTGATAGCAATACAGTCACCACACGCCTTAATGATTATTATTAATGGTTTTGTGGCAGCAATTTTTGAGTTGAAAGTTCTTTGCCTTTTATTTTACCAAGAGATGGCTGATAATCAAAATACTTTTTTAGTCTTAATATTGGCTTTTCGATAAATTTCCAGGAAAGCCAGGAAAACAAAATCAATAAGCAAGACTCAACTAATAAGAGAACATAGTTATGGTGCTGTTTTACAAAGTGAAATGGAAGATACTTGTTTATTAGAGGAGACAAAGTAAATGCAAACCAAACCAGGGGAAGATGATAGAGGTATATTCCATAACTTATTTTGCCTAAGAAAAAAAGAACTCTGTTATTTAAAAATGCTGAAAAGCTGAAACGGCTTTTTCCTTTGTTCATTACAACATAGGTAATCATCCATAATGCAATAGTAGAATGCATTGTTCGTTGGGGAAAATATGGCCACCTACCATGATTGATTTGTGTAAGCAAAATAATAAAACATACTATTGAAGCAACACTAAGTGTAGTATAGACCCTGCTGAGCAGATGAGGCTTAAACATCATAATCCAGGCAAGTAATGCGCCTAACCCAAAAGAATCAAAACAGGTATACGTAGGAAGGTATCCAAATTCCTGATCTTTTATTAAACATTGACTTGTTATACCGATAAGTATAAATAATATGATGGCGTGAATCAAATATTTCCGGTTAACAAACAAAATTATAAATGGCCAAAATAAGTAAAACTGCTCTTCTACTGCCAAAGACCAAAAGTGGGCAACAATCCCCCCCCAATCTTTAATTAAGAAGAAATGAAAATTTATTGTGTAGGTAATACTATTAATAAATTCCGCCTTGCCAAATTTGGCACTTAAAAAACCATGAGAAAGCGCTAAGAAAAAAATAAGTAAATAGTAAATGGGGAAGATTCTTAATGCTCTGCGAATATAAAAACTCTTTAATGTAACAAGCTTACTGTTATTCAGCCTCTCTGCTTCACTTCTGTTTTCAAGTAATATTCTTGAAATAAGAAATCCACTCAGTGTGAAAAAGATGTTTACACCAATTGCACCATTCTCAAAAATGTTTATGAAATGAGTATCTGGTAGCCAATGATAAAATACAACAAGTAGCACCGCAATTGCACGTAAACTATCAAGCTTTTTTATAGGTTGCATGAAGAGTAAAGTAAGTTACATTAAGACTATAAACGATGTCACCTTTCTAAAAATTGTTGTTCCGTTATCAAATAAGTAGTTTGTAATCGCATATAAATACTCCCAAATAGTTAGAATTTCGAAGATTAAATTTATATAGTATTTTGTTGGTTAAAGCTTTGTACCATTAGTAAATTGCAATCGTTCAGTTGCGCCTGCGAGTATTACCTTCCTGAATTTGTGCCATACGGAATTGGCTTGGTCTTGAGACAGCACTTTGTTATTGATAAAACGGACGTTTGTGGCGTTTGATTAAGTTTACTCTAATGCATAAGCGAAGGTTTACGCTGACAGCGAGATTCGTAAAGGTTAGCGCTTCGCCAATGAGATTACGCGATACCGACGATGGCCGGGGAAATGTAATATTATCTAATTGGCTTGATTATTTTTTTCACTATAGGAATTTTTGTTAGTGATAAGGACCCTTTGACAAGCCAGGCAATACCAAAAAACCATAGACCTGTAGTCTCAAAAATGAAAGTGCTATATATAAATAATCCTTTTTGAGGTATTACAAAATTGAAAAGTGCAATGAGTATTATACTTGTAAAAATACCGACTCCGCATACTTTATAAATACGTTTTCTTCTGCGAAATTTTAATTCATCTATTCCGGTATATTTTTCATCCGGTCGTTGAAAAAAGACTAAGCAGAATAATACAAAACAAACGAACAAGGTAGTAGCAAACACAAAATGAACACCGCCCCAAAATTTAGTAATGTCAATCAATATTTTGATGTATTCATTGGCCGAATTCTTACCCGAGCGGAAGCCGGAAAACCTCGTGGGAAAAGACGCAATACCAAATGCACAATATCCTGCTACGTTAGAAACACGACTTTCCCATAAACTTTTGCCCTTATATGTTATAAGAAAAGCTCCTAAAACACAAAGTGTGCAAACAAACACTATGTGCATTATGGTGTAATAGTAATGACTAATTGAGAGTTGAAACGAATACTGTTTAGCTCCAAACGAATAACATCCAACAACCATCCCAATAGGAAGAAACAAACCAATGAAACCAATAAACGCCCTTAGCTTTTGATAAGAGATAATTTCTTTATTATCAGTTGGAGTCGGCTCTTTTTGATTAGGAAACATTAAAAATTGTAGAATTCTTTAAATGAATAGTATAAATGAAATTTTATACAGCAGCATTAATTTAGTGAAAGTTATTTTGCAATTGTTTTTACTCCAAATAATTTATCTAGCTACCTCGCATAGGTCTGTTTATGCCTTTGGCCAAAAATGCAGTAATTTAATCATCAGACAAAATTGGCTGCCATTCGTAAATTGTTGCTTTAAGAAATTGTGTTGCATGAAACGAATAGGCTTTAGCCATTACTCTAATCGATAAACATTGAAATAAATATCTTCTGTTAGCCGTTGGTCATGGACCAGACGGGGGCTTCGCAAAGGTTAAGCGGATTGGCCTATGAGATAAAAGGGCCACCAACGAAGGCTGAGTAGAAAACACCATTTAGGATGAACTTAGAGAACCTAACAATAGCACTTGTAAGGAATAAACATCTACATTGAGATACATGAATCATTAAACTTTTATATGGCTCAACCAAAAAAGAGAAAGCACGCACATCATACCAAAACGCCACCACAATTAAATGAGGCAAAGAAATACTCCCGCATCATTCCTGTTGCTATTGTTATTTTTATATTATTCGGCGTAGGCATTGCGTTTCTTACCGCTGGCGCAAATATCAGTTCTCTTATTATTGGTGGAATACTTGGCGCAATTGGTGGGTTCGCATTCGGATATGGCATCGCACAGTCGCTTGCCCAGAAACGATCTGCTAAATAAAAGATCACAAATCCTCAATCGGTGTTTTTTTGTGTAAAGGTTTTGTGATTAGTTTATTAACAGCGGCTTTAATTTAAATTTTGAAAAAGACGAAATAATTTTCGGCACGCCTTATCGCTAAAATATATGCACAGAATAAGAGTAAAAAACATAGTCCTTTTTGTTATCTTTTTTCTCAATGCTTTTTGCAGCCAGGGGCAAATCATTAAAGAGCCTACAACAAAAGCTGAATGGCTAAAGCCTTTCCCGCCCTTTCGCATTGCAGGTAACCTGTATTATGTAGGCACCTACGATCTTGGCTGTTATCTTATTGTGACCGCTAAAGGAAATATATTGATCAACACAGGTATGGCGTCTTCGGCAGCACAGATCAGGAAGAATATTGAAACGCTTGGCTTTAAATATAGCGACCTGAATATTTTACTGATCACGCAGGCTCATTTTGACCACACAGGTGCTTTGGCTGAAATCAAAGCACAAACCCACGCCACGTTTATGGCTGATGAAAAAGAGGTAGACGTGTTAGCCAGTGGCGGCAGTACAGACTACGAGCTTGGGAAATATGGCACCAGCTTTAAACCTGTAAAAGTTGATGCCCTGTTGCATGATGGTGATACTATTACACTTGGTGATACGCAACTTGTGCTGCTGCATCATCCGGGGCATACCAAAGGTTCCTGCAGTTACCTGTTTACGGTTAAAGATGAGCAATGGTCTTATCGTGTGCTCATTGCCAATATGCCCAGCATTATTACTGAGAAGCATTTTGCAGATATCCCGGCCTATCCTTCTATTGCGCAGGATTATGCAAAAACCTTACAGGACATGAAAGCCATTGAATTTGATATTTGGGTGGCCTCACATGCAAGCCAGGTTAACCTGCACGATAAACATAAACCCGGCAATATGTATAAACCGTTAGCTTTTGCTGATCAGGAAGGTTATTTAAGTGCGCTTGATGATCTGCAAAAAGAATATGATAAAAAGCTGAAAAAGGATGCAGAAAAGAAGTTTTAAAAGCAGGTGTTGCAGGCGCTCTACAACGACATCTTTATACTGACCATAAGATAATATTGGCTCCCCGCCGCCTGGTCGCCGACCAACCGCTAAGTGGGTTATCAATTACCTGAATATTGATTAGCATTTTGAAATTATCTATCCCGTCACAATAAACTTTGGTGAAGAATAGTAATAATCTTCAGGTACGCTGCATAAGCCGGCACTCACAGCACCTTTCTGCCGGCAGCTTGTAATTTATTTATTCCAGCTTTTGTAAGAATATGGATGGTGAAATAAGTTCAATGCCACCGCGACGTTTCATGGTGTATGTTCTACTTAATCTACCTTCTTCATTTCTTTCCAGCTTTGATCCACAAAAACTGAGGAGGGGTCGAAACTTGGGCTATTGCTCATAATAAAACTACTACCATCGCTCCTGCTCCATGCATGATCATAGCCAGAACTTAATTCTATTTTGCCGGTTTCATCCCGGTAATTTTCCACCTCACGAATGGCTTTTATAAAATTGGTATGAATACGATCACCTGATTGCTGCGAAGCTTCCCAACTCCGCATATTGGCATCCATATTATTTAAGTTCTGCTGCCCTTTTTTAATTGCATTTTCACCCATCTGCCGGGTAAGCTCATCATTCATTTTAATTCTGCCAACATGTGCAATGTTGCTTTGCTGTCTCACGCTGAGCCAGAAATCATCCACAGTTTTTTTCCAGGAGGTGTTGGTTCGTATACTGCCCATAATTACACTAAGCATGTTTTCAGCTTTGTCACGTTCACCGGCAGGAAATACAAATACAACCCGTTCGGTTGCCGAGGTTGTGTAAATTTTACTGCTGCTGCCATTGTAAATGTTGGGTATAGTCCCTTCAATAATATTTATTCCACATAGTACAATGCCTTCAGTGCCGTTCTCCCACTTAACATTAGCATATATGGCACTTGGATAATAATTGACCTGGCTTGCACCATAACTCATTAATTCCTGCCTGCTTTTTGCATTATTTTCTTCCATTGCCTGCACTCCGCCCGGATTTTCCTTTACACTAATCACCTCTGGATTTCCCAACTCGTTTCGTGCAAACACATTTTTGAAATAAGGTTCTGCATTCATTGGCTGCCCGTATGAACAGTATGTTGAGTTTCCCTGCGATTGGTTTACCTGACCCTGAAGGGGATCGAAATTCCATGCTAAATTGGGTAACATTTCAAAGATGAATCTGCCATCCGGCGAAGTTGCTTTTACCCTTAGATTATTGCCTGCGCATGGGGCACCTGGTGGAGTCCATATGATGTCCCCGTCAAATTTCCAGGCTTTCGGTATCAAAAGGCTGAAGGCTTCTACAGGCTGACTAAACCCTGCTTTGTCTAATACACGGGCTCTTGTATATTCAACATAATCTTTTCCTTCAGTATATTTTGTTGATGCGGCTTTCACTTTACCTGGTGTAGCAGAATTGTTATTTTTATTAGCAGGCTTAGTCTGACTATTGCAGCTTACCATACCCAACAATGCAGCAACACAGGTTAAAAGGTGGTAAAAAATGTAACGTCTCATAATTGTATTTTTAAATTTTGATACTGTTCCTGTTTACTAAAATAATTAAATAAACATTAGTCATAGATTAGTTGCTGTAAGACAGTTTGCCGAATTGGAATTTTATAATTTGATGCTTTACGGCCGTGAATATTTAAGTCACTATGTCGCGATGAAGTCAGGCAGGCGGAAGCTTGCGCCAACCATGGGGGCCACCATATTATTGTTTTCCGTTTATGCGGTTCTGTTTCCATCATCATAAATAGTAAGCAGCGATTGAATACTATCTTTAAAAATTCCTGAAGCTTCGTCAAATAAACTGTCCTTGTTTTTTTTAGAAGCTTTGTTGTCAAACGATTTTTTTATGGTAGCTCTTATGGTATCAACGTCTTCAAAAAACACGGGGATATTTTTTTCGTAAAATGCATTTATTGCTTCAATGGTTATTAAAAGAGTTTCGTATTCGCTTATGATGCTGTTGATCTCCTTTACATTTTCCAGGTTGTGCCTCCTCGGGATCCTGTTAAATAATGCTGTTAATGCTGTTGCTGTAGAATTCATGTGGCTGTGGTTTGTATGCCGCAAACAAATGTACGGGAAAGGTCTTCACACTTACGCTATTGCAAATTGCCATAAAAACTTTTAAAAGTACTGGCAAAAGCGGATCAAAACTGCACAAGAAATGATCGAAACATCAGAAGTGTTGCCACCCTGGAAAACCCTTTCACCTATTGTAAGTTGTAGTATTTAAAGAGTTCCCTGATAATTATTTTACAATTTTGTCCCAACTCTTCAAGCGTACAGCATCGCAGGTTAAGATTTAAAGGAAGTTCATGCCGGGTTTCCATCAGCTCCATGTGAAGTATACTTTCCTGGGTTACGTTATCGTCACCACTTAATTTCTGAAAAATATCGTAAGCAAAATCCTTATTACTGCCCAGGTAAAACTTACTAAGGCTTTCAAAGCCATTAACCGTTCTCATGCTGATAACAATATAAAATTTCGGTTCCATCGGTTTATGCCCACAATGAAAATGCCAGAGATACACACATGAAATATTTACTTAGGCCGGTGTTGGTAACAATAACCGTTTGCAATGGCCGTGTTGTGTTGGCAACGTGTGCCGGCTTTAGTTAGGGCAACACATTGCCTGGTATCACCTTTGCCTTGCGCTTTGTTATTCAACAACGGTTGAACCATTGTGCCAGAGTGATGCAAGAATGATTTACATCGTATTGTTAGCATAGTTAACACCTTTAGCTATTCTGTGCCTTTAGTTGTTATAAAAACTTCAAACGTTTATAAAATAACATCATGATATTTAAGTTGATTACCAACATGATATATGTAACAAACATTTGTTGAAATGATATGTTTTTTTTGAAACAATCCGATTTTACAATAGTTTCGCCGCTCTAAACCATTAAACAATACCTCCAATGAAAAAATTTATAACAAAATCGTTTTTTAAAAAAGCGGCGATTATTATGACATTCGCCTTTAGCGGGCTTTATCTTTCAGCCCAGGATTCGGCCATGATGCTACACCCGGTTAAGTCTCATTATACCGTTTCCGGCGGCCTTTTGGGTGCATTTAATTTTACAAAATTTAGAGTTGATG
>JBDSRT010000029.1:0-7087 GCA_039929165.1 Ginsengibacter sp. | reverse complement strand
GGTATAATTTAGTGAAGAAGAGAGCTTGACATGCTTTGATAACACTACGGTTAACGTTGAGGAAAGCCCTTTAACGAATGCCACGGCCTTATTTACTGTTGTGAAAACAGCACTTTCTTTTCCCGCATACTCTATAAATTTTTGACCGTTAAAAGTTGCGCTGTCAGTGACAAGTGCATTGTAATATTTTGTGTAAAAAGCCAGAATACTGATTGTAATCTTTTCATTAAAGCTTTTAGAAATGCCTAATTCAACATTGTAAGTTCTTTCCGGTTTCAGCTCTGCATTGGGAACAATAAGTCGCCCACCTGTGCTTTCAAAAACTTTTGTAAGATCATCAACGTTGGGTGAACGAAAGTCTGTTGAAATTAACGGAGTAAGGCGTAAACCTTTAGCAGGTAAAATAACCAGCCCGAGATTGCCTGTTACAGCGGTGGATTTTTGTTGTATTGTGTTGAATGGAAACTTGAAAAAAAGTGTGTCGCTAAAGTCAGCGGAAAGCGTTGTATAGCTCACCCGCACGCCATCATTCAATATTACTTTATTTAAAATACTTTTTGTATGAGTAAGGTATAATCCAAAAGATGATGTATTTGAACCGCCAGCCGGATAACGTGTATCTAAGGGGGCTTTTAAACCTGTTTCAATGTTTTGTTTATCAGCTGTAGAATTTATAGTGTTTGCTATAGCTTCGAGTCCGTAGTGTAGTTGATGCCTTTTTATTAATTTGTTCAGGTCAATATTCAAAGCATATACTTTTACTTTTTCCATACGGTTGTTAAGGTTAACGTTATTGAACTTGCGGTTGTGCCTGCTTTCTTCAATGGCCTGAAAAGAAGGAAGAATGATAGCACTGTCAAACCAGGCTGAAGCAGGCAACTGTAATTGATAAGCAGCCATCAATCTTTTTTGCGGACCATAATACCATTCAGCTTCGTTGAATCTTGCATTCGTAGTTTCGGTTAAACGGTCATAACGTGGTATATCTGTAGTAGTTGAATATTGAAAATTTATCAGGTGCTTAATGCTACCAGTATTCCATAATAATTTTTGCAGCAAGTCGTATTGTTTATAACCTGTTACCTTTTGTATGTGTGGTTTTGTATTAGCAAGCATAGTATCACGGTTGTTTAGTCTTGATGTATAAAAAAACCGTTTGCCCCAATCCGGATATGAATCGAATACTTTTTTGCCTTGTCTTAAATCTCCAAAATCTGAAAACGTAAACGACGTTAATGCACCTAAAGATTTATTGGCAATGTTAAAATCTGCATGTAAGGTTTTACCATCAAAAGCTGAGGCGTAACGTGCCATTGCATTGCCGGTTAATTTCGCTTTTTTGTAATCAGATAAAATTGGATTTTTTGTGTAGAAACTTATTATGCCGCCTAAAGCATCACTGCCATAAATAACAGAGGAGGGACCGTATAAAATCTCTGCTCTATCGACTATAGCGTTGTCAATAGTCAGAATATTTTGCAAATGTCCACCCCGATAAATGGCATTGTTCATTCTAACGCCATCGACGACTATCAAAATCTTATTAGCTTCAAACCCTCTGATAACAGGGCTTCCACCGCCGGGTTGACTTTTTTGAACAAATACATTTCCGGTTTGCTCTAATAGGTTGGCAGTATTAAGTTGATTAAGCTCTTGTATCGTTTCCGTGGTGAGAATTAAATTTTGTTGAGCAATATTTTTCAATGGTTCTGCTGATCTGTTTGCTGAGATAAGGATCTCTTCTAAGAAGATTTCTTTTTTGAAATGTGTTGTATCTTTTTGGGAAAATACATTACAGGATACCACTAACAGCAATGCTGTTAGCTTATGCTTATTGGTCATAGCTAATTGTATTGAAACTTTATTTATTTAGAGATTATTGAAGATTAAGTGTAAAACAAACTTTTTGGCGGAGGAGTATCAACAAATTTTTGTTGTTGCAAAATGTTTGATGAGCCTATAATAAAAGGTAGCAATGCCTTTAATGAAAAATGAGATAAGGAAAAGTCTTCCTGCAAAAGTAATGGCTGTAACAACAACACAAGCGCATATGTTTCGCCAGTGGTGGAATTTTTATCATCCGGGTTATAACATTGATCAATTTCTAAGGCCAAAAGATCTTCTTCATGATCAAAGAGACCTTTCAGTGTGATAGATTCACCTGAGGTTTTAAAGCTTTTAACATCAAAATGTCTTCCCTCAATTATAACTTCATCCTGTTCTACCCACTTCACTAAATCAATCGTAGTTGTTATAACCCGGAGATGTCTTTGTTCCAGTGCTTCAAGCATTTCATGTTTTACCCATAATTTTTTTATGGCTAAGGAGACGGTATAGCTTAAAGGAATAATAATAATGAGCAAAAAAATACAGGCAAGAATTTTTCTGTTCATTATAATTAGGTATGACGTTTTAATAGACTGTCCGCCGGATATTTTTCCTTTAACTTATTGATAGAAATATTACACCAATCCACTAATATCCTTTTTTGTCCATCATTTAATATCGCATCCTCGATGGATTACTGTGTATGAAGTTAAAGGCATTTCACCTTTTTTAATCTGGTCTGTAGCCTCTTCTAATTTTTTATATTGACGCCTGGCACATATGTTCCAAATTGTGAGAAATTCAATTCTCCTTTGCTTTTGTAATGTGACCGTTAAGCCACCAGGCCACGGGCTGTATGTTTGCATACTAGGGATAACGTGTGCTGTTGTTGTGACAGTCATAACATGACTTTTCCAATAATTTTTGTTGCTCTGTACTTAAAGCAAATTTCATTGAAATGTCATTGGCGATGCTGAAGCAGAGTTGTTTCTCGCCGGTTTAAAAAATGGTATAATTATAAAAGCAATTAACAACAAAAATTAGAATTCTCCCAGCCTTTTATTCATTGGTATAATTTGGTTAGGCAGTTAATATATTCCCGGTCATTTCCTGCGGTATGGTAATACCCATGATGGTTAGAATAGTCGGTGCGATGTCCGCTAATTTACCTGAATGAACAGAAACTTTTTTATCATCATTGATTATAAAAATAGGCACAGGATTAAGCGTATGCGCTGTATTTGGTGAGCCATCTTCATTTATCATATAATCTGCATTGCCATGATCTGCCGTAAGCACAATTGTATAACCTTTTTCCAAAGCCCTCGTTACTACTTTATGTACACATTTATCAACCGTTTCAGCCGCTTTAATAACGGCTTCCCATACACCTGTATGTCCTACCATATCTGTGTTGGCATAATTGATACAAATGAAATCTGCTGATGTAGTGTCTAACTCCGGAAGTAAAGCCTCAGTAAGTTCTATAGCACTCATTTCAGGCTTTAAATCGTATGTAGCTACTTTAGGCGAAGGCACCATTATTCTTTTTTCGCCTTCAAAAGGCTGTTCTCTTCCACCACTAAAAAAGAAAGTTACATGTGGGTACTTTTCTGTTTCAGCCATCCTGATTTGTTTAAGATGGTTTGCTGCTATTATTTCTCCCAAAGTATTTTTAAGATCATCCTTTTGATACATCACAAAAACGTTCTTGTAAGTATGATCATACTCGGTCATTGTAGTATAATGCAACGATAAAGGCTGCATGCCATAGTCAGGATGTGCTGTTTGAGTTAATACTTCAGTGATTTCTCTGCAACGGTCCGTTCTGAAATTAAAAGCTAAAACAGCATCGCCTTCGCGGATAGCACCATTTACATTTTTATTTATAATTGGCTTTATAAATTCATCAGTAATGTGTGCATTGTAAGATTGTTGAACTCCCTGCAAAACATCTATTGTTTGTACACCTTCACTATGCACTAACGCATCATAGGCCAGCTTAACCCGTTCCCATCTTTTGTCTCTATCCATAGCATAATATCTGCCGGTAACAGTAGCAATTTGACCTGTTGATTTTTTAAGATGGTTATCAAGATCAGTCAGAAATCCAATGCCACTTTTCGGGTCTGTATCTCTTCCATCAGTAAAGGCGTGGATAAAAACATTGGTAAGCGCCTGTTCTTTACAGATAGATGTAATAGCTTTTATATGATTAATGTGTGAGTGTACGCCGCCATCACTTACCAAGCCTAAAAGATGCAATGGCTTGTTGTTTTGCCTGGCATAATTGATTGTATCTAAAAACTCTTTGTTAGAGGCAAGCTCACCTGATTTTATGGCAACGTTTATACGTTGAAGTTCCTGGTAGACAATTCTTCCTGCGCCAATATTAAGGTGACCAACTTCGCTGTTTCCCATTTGGCCCACTGGTAAACCAACATCCTCTCCACAGGTTATTAATGTTGAATTTGCATAAGCGCCATAAAGGCTGCTAACAAAAGGCACAGACGCATGTTGAATGGCATCGCTTGATTTCACTTTGCCTAGTCCCCATCCATCCATTATAATTAAAATAACTTTTTTAGTTTCCATGTACCAAAGCTAATTTATTGTAATAAGATTAATGCTAACGCAAAGCACTCACAGACATGGCATTATAGTAAGCCTGCTACATTGGCACGTTTTTAGCAAAATCCACGTGTGTTAATACATTAACCATGAAAAACTTAATCAAATATCTCGTTATAGTTTTTCTGTTAAGTTCTTTTACCGTTCAATCAGTGAGTGAAATTGTACACGCTTTAAACACGGGTAATGCCGCGTTGGTATCAAAATTTTTTGATAAAACAGTTGAAATTTCTTTGCCTGACAAAAGCAGTTCTTATAGTAAAAGCCAGGCGGAACTCATTCTTAAAGATTTTTTTTCAACTAACGGTGTTACAAGATTTGCATTGATTCATACAGGTGATAAACTTGGTTCACAATATTGTATAGGATCATTACAAACACACAACGGAACATTTAGAACAACTATTTATCTTAAACAGAAAGGCGATAAGCAAGTTTTACAGGAACTAAAGTTTGAAAAATAACCTTCCTTACCTTTGAAATACGACCCGGTTTTCCGGGTTTTTTTGTGACTATAGTTCTCTAAATAATAGCTTTGTTTTATGGAGCAATTAGAAAAATTGATAAGTGATGCATTTGCTGAGGATATAGGTTCAGGTGATCACTCAACGCTTGCCTGTATTGATAAAGGTGCCCAAGGTATTGCGCTATTAAAAGTAAAGGATGATGGGATTTTAGCCGGTGTTGAAGTTGCGGAGAAAATTTTTTCTATGATGCAATCGTCCGTGGAGTTTAAGAGATTAAAATATGACGGTGAAACAATGCAATTTGGCGAGATTGCTTTTGAGGTAAAAGCAAAAGTGCATACTATTCTTTCATGCGAAAGATTGGTGCTCAACACTATGCAACGCATGAGCGGCATAGCCAGTTTAACAGCTCAGTATGTAGACAAATTAAAGCCTTATCATACAAAACTTCTCGACACACGCAAGACAACGCCAAACTTTAGGTTACTTGAAAAAGAAGCTGTAAAAATTGGTGGTGGCTTTAATCACAGGTTTGGCTTGTATGATATGATCATGCTAAAGGATAATCATATTGATTATTGTGGCAGTATTGAAAAAGCTATCGACCTGGCTTATAGCTATGTTCAAAAGCAACAGCTGGATTTGAAGATTGAAGTGGAAACGAGAACTCTTGATGATGTTAAGCGTGTGCTTAATATTGGCAAGGTGCACCGGATAATGCTTGACAATTTTGCTATAGATGATATTAAGGTCGCTCTTCAGATGATAGATAGCAAATATGAAACTGAGGCTAGCGGCGGCATTAATCTTGATAACCTTGAAATGTATGCACGGACCGGTGTGGATTATGTTTCTTGCGGAGCTGTAATTCACCAGGCAAAAAGTTTAGACTTAAGTTTGAAAGCTCAAATTGTTTAATAAATGAAGAAAAAAAATTCTTTGGGTGGTCTCGTCTATTCTACTGATCCTAATTTTAAAATACAAGAGCCGGAAGAGATAATTACATTACTAAAGAAAGAGCAAAAACTAAAAGTTTTATTGGATAAAAAGCAGCGTGCCGGTAAAATTGTAACCCTTGTTGAAGGTTTTATTGGTACAGTTGCAGATGCAGAAACATTGGCCCGTCAATTGAAGAACTTATGCGGTACCGGTGGCTCGGTGAAAGATTTCATTATAATTATCCAGGGTGAGAATAAAGAAAAAATATTCACCTGGCTGGTCAAAGAGGGTTATACGTTAAGTAAAAAGGTCTAGAAGATCCTTAAAACAAATTCAGGCTTTATTCGTTTTTGTTTTACATTTATACAAACCAATTATCATGGTTTCAAAAATTTCAGAAGGCGTACAAGTTAGTATTGAAACTTTTTATCAGCCAGATTACAGTAATCCGGAAAATAGTGAATTCATGTTTGCTTACAGGATTACTTTAGAAAACAATAATATTTATCCCATTCAATTATTAAGGCGTCACTGGTATATTTTCGACAGTGATTGCAGCCATCGTGAAGTAGAAGGCGAAGGTGTTATTGGTGTACAGCCGCAGATTGAACCAGGCGAAAAATATCAGTATGTTAGTGGCTGCAATTTAAAAACCGAAATGGGTAAAATGCATGGTACCTACTTTATGGAAAATACCTACTCCAAACAAACTTTTCTTGTAAACATTCCTGCCTTTGAATTGATTGTTCCGGCAAAGTTGAATTAGTTATCATCATTAGTCACGCAAGCTACGAATCTATAAGAGCTAAGAGTCAACAGACAACAACTAAGGCCTAACAGCTTAAATCTTTGGCTTATACTTAGCCTTATCAAACACTTCTCTTGGCTCTATTTTCATCAAACTATCTAGCGACACGTCAAGATTTTTTGACATAAATTTTTTTACAATCTGCCAGCCTGTAAATGATCCCAGATTACCAGGTGCATCTTCGCCCAGCTCTTGTGTCTTCGGGCTTTCACCGATATAATTTTTGGTGATATTTTGTTCTTCGTTATTTAATAAATCATTTCTCAAAAAGAAATCCCAAATAACGGCTTCGTTTTTATAAGCATCTTCCATTTGTTTAATCGTATAATTGATCTTCATGAACTCAGCAAGCTCAGGCAAAAGTTTATCAAGCAGATACAGCCTTTTACCTCTTTCGACCATTAACTCTATTAGA
>JBDSRT010000028.1:0-3657 GCA_039929165.1 Ginsengibacter sp. | reverse complement strand
CGAACCATAAATATTGAAGTTGGTAATGTTAAGTTTTGTGTTGGGTATAATGCTGTTTTGTAGCGAATGCGATAAAGAAAACCGCAGGTTATAATTATCGCCTGTTGCATTAAGTGCAATGTTATTGGTAGTTTGAAAACCCGGTCTTAAAAATCTTTTAAGATTGTTTTTACCACGGGCTACCCAGGGAGTGCCCTGTCTCTCGCCGGTCACCGGATCAACAGGACTATCATATTGAGCTATAAGTTGACCTTCGAACCTTGGACCCCAAACATCATAGTCGTTATCATTTAAGCCACCACCTTTGCCATCGCCAAAACGATATAAAGTATTCTCTCCCGGGCCGTACTCATCCTGCACTCTTGGGAAAGCCAGGAAGCCTTTGTCAATAGAATTGGTTGAATTTAATTCTACTGTAAAACCTTTCTTTTTGCTGCCTTTTTTTGTTGTGATAAGTATAGCGCCATACTGAGCTCTGCTACCATATAGAGCGGCCGCAGATGGGCCTTTCAGCACAGTGTAAGTTTCAATATCATCAGGGCTCAGGTTCCAGGTATCAGAGGTAATAGGTATACCATCTACCACATATAAAGTGATTTCATTGCCTCTTAATAATACTGTTGGCTTACGCAAAAGCTCTGCTGAGGGCCCAACTGATAAGCCTGCTATTTTTCCGGCTAAGCCTGTTATCGGGTTTTGGTCCCTTGCTTTTACAAGGTCTTCGCCTTTTACTTCCTGTACAGCATAGCCTAATTTCTTTACATCTTTTTTAATGCCTAATGCAGTAACTACAACTTCATTCAGTTGTATGGCAGACGGCAATAATTTAATGTTTAAAAAATCTTCCCCGGTTACCTTTATTGTTTTGAGTTGATATCCTACAGTAGATAATTGTAAGTTATCGCCATTAGATATTTGAATAGAAAACTGGCCCGATTGATCGGTTGTAACCGTTTGCTTTTTATTAGTGATAGTTACACCCTGCAATGATGCGGATGTGCTGTCATCAACCACTTTGCCTTTTACCATAAGGTTTTGTGCAAGACAAGGCACTGAAAAAATGAGGCAAAACCATATAAATATTTGCCTGGAAAGTTTTGGTAATTGTAGCTGCATAATTAGAAAATTATTGAGCAGCGAAACTATCAGGGCAATGTTATGAAGAGATATTGAAAACGTTAAGGAATGTTAAAGTCTACGTTAACTCACCAACAACAAATTCAAATAATAGATTGATTAAAACCTGAATTGAAGACGGCAGGTTAACACATCATCTTTTACATCATGCGAATAAGCCGCAAGAGAAGTTGATTCATTTTTTACTATATCATACCATAATACAAGCTTTAAACTTTCATTAAGATAATGAATGTAACCAAGGCCGAGGGTTGTATATTTTATATTGGCTTCATTAATATTACTACTGGAAGCGCCAATGGCTTCTCCGGAAACTTCAGTGTTAGGATCATACCAATCATATTTTATACAGAGTTGGTGATGCTTATTAAATACGTTGTTAAGAAAATAAAAATAAGCGCCATTGAATTTTCTAAAATAAAGTGCACCCACCATATCAACGGGTATAGCACCAGGAGTTTCTGTTGTGTTGGCAAAAGATGTTTGTTTCCCCGTCATATACTCAGCCCGTATTTCAGAAAACCCTGCTTTTGTTTTTAATTTCAATTGAGCGTCTGCACCATGATATTTTCTGGGCACGATATGCCCGATGTTGCTGGATGAAGAATCAACAATAAAAGCCTTGCTTGCTGATGTATTGGCTAGATGGTATCCATATTTTGAATTCTGCTGGAAGCCCCCGTTTAAATATGAAGCTGCTATTGAAAATTTTAATTTTTTGGTAATTGGATAGGGCTTTAATCCTATTCTTGTTATAAAATCTTTATGGCTGTCATAGTCTGCCGGCGCACTTAGGCCCGGGCCGTTAAATAACCCTGCATCAATTTTTAAAAAACGTAACGGATGATCTTTTATTCTTGGTTCAAAGGAAAGCATTGCACCCAGGTCTCTTTCAGTGCGCATCAATATCTGGCTCATTCTGCCACGTTCGGGGCTTTCCCTGTCAGAAGAAGAAAGATTAAGCTCATAACTGATAGGCCTTGCAAACATGCCGACTGTTAAGGCAAACATTTTAAAACGACTTTCGAATGTTCGTAAAAAGAAGTCTCTTATAAAAACGCCACGTTCCGAGCCATCAAATTGAAACACCAATTGTATTTCCGGAAAGCCTTCTTTATCCCGATGAAGGTAATCGAAGCGAAAGCGGCCTCGGCGTAGCATAAAGCGGTTGTTTACGTTTGGTAAAAAATCACCACCGGCATAGCTTTTAGCGCCTTTAGCCATTATATATTGAAACTGCGGTTGAATATAGCCACCGAAACTTATGTTATCAAATCGCTTTGAAACGGCCATTACAGACCGGCCTAATTCCGTAGTTGTGTCAATTAGATCCATCAGGAATTGGGCTTTTATAGAATTTGCCGAACAGGTTATTATTACAATTAGTGCAAACCGGGTGATAATACGCATTTGAAAAAGACTAGCTTTTATTACAGTAATGCAATGTTAATAAATCATTAACAAATTCAAATTTTCTACATTCGCATTGTATAGGTTTAATTTTGCCGCACTTAAAAAAAATACAATGGCTTCCAATTCATTTTTAAAATTGTTTTTGCCGAAAGACAAAGTTTTTTTCCAGCTTTTTGAAAGCGTGGCAGATACAGTGATGAAGATGGGTTTAAGGCTGAAAGATGTTGTTACCGAAACTGATTTTGAAAAACGTGGAAATATCATTAAGGACATTGAAGATATGGAGCATGTAAATGATGATTATACCCATCGAATTTTTACAGAGCTTGGCCGCAACTTTATAACACCTTTTGACAGAGAAGACATACACTCACTCGCCAATGCGCTTGATGACGTATCAGATTATATTTATGCCGCAGCCAAAAAAATTAATTTCTATAAAGTTGATCCAAAGGACGAAGGCATACAAAAAATGGCTGAGCTAATACAAAATGCCTGTGTTGAAGTAAAAAAAGCCATAGGTGAATTGCGCAACATGAAAAATTTGCGCAACATTACAGATGCTATGGTTGCTATAAATAGTATAGAGAACCAGGCGGATGACGTATTTGACATGAGTATTGAACGCCTTTTTGCTTTAGAGCCTGATGCGAAAGAAGTTATTAAAAAAAGAGAGATTTACCAGGTAATGGAGATAGTTACAGACAAATGCGAGGATGCTGCAAACGTAATAGAATCAATTATTATTAAATACGCTTAAGATCAATAAGCCGTAAACCGTACTTATGACTTTTTTGATTATAATAATTGCTCTGGCGCTTATTTTCGACTACATCAACGGTTTTCACGATGCCGCCAATTCAATTGCTACCATAGTTTCTACCAAAGTACTTACGCCTTTCCAGGCTGTCATGTGGGCTGCGCTTTTCAACTTTGCAGCTTATTTTATTTTTAAGGATCACGGTGTTGCTAACTCTATCGCAAAAACGGTAAAGCAGGAATATATTACCCTAACTGTTGTATGTGCAGGATTACTTTCTGCCATTACCTGGAATCTTTTTACCTGGTGGTTTGGTATTCCGTCTTCATCATCTCATACATTAATCG
>JBDSRT010000027.1:0-6232 GCA_039929165.1 Ginsengibacter sp. | reverse complement strand
CTTATAAAGATTTTATACAATATAAGTCAGAAGCTGCCTGCAGGGAAAATGGCAGACTTCGTATAGAGGGCAAAGAATATGTTGTACATGACGGCGATGTAATGCACTTTAGATTTAATGTGTAGTTAATCATTAACACATTATATAAACTAAAAAGCTCCATACAGGAGCTTTTATAATAATAATTATTTGTTTGATCTTATTGCGGCAACAACACCTGGTCAATAATATCCAAAACACCGTTAACAGCATTTATATCTTTTGAGGTAACATTTGATGCAAAGCCCTGGTTGCCTACGCCGGTTACTTTAAAAGCGCTAACAAAAGGGCCGGTAAAATCTGCATCAACCTGCACACCAGGATGTGTTGGAAAACTACCATTAAATAAAGTAGGAAAATATGTAGCAGCTTCCGGAAAATTAACAGAAAACGCTTTTGAAGGTAAAATATGATAAGCCACAATGCCCTGGGCATTTTGAACAGGCAGCATGTTAGCAATAAAATCCAGAAACACCTGTTCAGGGGCAGGGATAGGTATTTGGCCACCGGTTAAAATACTGATCAATGTTTTTACGGCAAGGTCATCTGGCGCAAAAACAGTAAAGTTGGCAAAAGGCAATTTCAAATAATAATCAAATGACGCATCGGCGGCCATGCCGGAACTTGCTCTTAAAATAAGCGCAGTAAATAAATTCAGGGTATCATTTGTATAAATTAGTTCAGCCAAAACTTTTGATGGTGGCAAAACAATTGCGGCAACTGTATGTACAACACCATTAGCTAAAATGTTATCAGCCGCTACAACAGGTATATTATTAAAATAAAATCCTGTTGCAGACTTAGATGGATAAACGCTAAGATTAAATGGCAATAATGTACCCGGAATCGCCGCAGCCGTAAGATTTGATGGCAACTGTACATTCGGAAAGGCAGGAGCAATATCTGCCGCGGTATATATTTTTCCCGGTATTATAGAATATCTTAATAAAGTATCTAACTGACCTGCGGTAAATCCGCCTGAGATTACTGCTTCTGAAGATATGCCTGATCTGCGAAAGGCATTATTATCAGGTGCAAACACAGTAAACCTTGAATCCTTGTTATTAAAATCAGCAGCCAGGCCAAATGATGCTGCCTTTATTAGTGCTGCGTTATAAAAACTATAATTAGTATCGGCTGCAAAAAATTCTGCAAGCGTTTGCGTTGCGCCGCCTGTACCCGGCGGTACGATTGGCACAGCATTTTCCAGATCTTTATTACAGGAAATTATTGAAGTAAAAAAAATGGCTGCGGCTAAAAACCTAAGCAATGATTTATGTAGGATAGACTGGTTCATGACGGTATTTTATAAGTTGAAGGATTAATATAAGTTATAACCAAAGCTTACATAATATAACCCTCCTATTGAGGCGTTTCCAAATGCGTTTCTATAATATTGATTGAGCAGGTTGTTGGCCCCAAGCTTAACCACAAATTTTTGCGCAGGGAACTTGTATCCTACCTGCGCATCTAACGTGTGAAAAGCTGGCACAAGACCATTACCAAAATCTTCTTCATATACCACATCATCCTGCCAACGGTAAGCAAGGCTAAAAATGGCTCTTTTATCGTGCCCAAAACCATTGTTATTTATTGACGCACCTAATCTAAGTTTTGGTGCATTAAAAGAGGCTACATAGCCCGGCGGTACATCTTTTAATATATCTGAGCTGGCTGTTACACCAACTACAAAATTTGAAGGAAGAGAATAGTCAAGGCTAATACCGTACCCATAGGTTTTTACATCGCTGATGATATTAGTTGGGACTGAATAAAGGTTTACTGAATCAGGATTATTTAAATTGTTTTGAACAGTTGCCGGATTAGTAAACACATTTTTATTACCATTTACTGATTGTGCTACATTTACCCTGGCAATAAAATTTTTGTAAATACCATAATAGCCATAAATATCAATCAATAGCTTCTTGTCAGCAACAAGGCCCTTATAACCTGCTTCAAATGAATTAACCGTTTCGGCTTTAAATTTTGGAAAAATGCGGCGTGTAGGATTGCCTGCAAACATGTTGGCGTCTATTTCATAAACAGGGTTTGTATCAAAATGGTAATAGTCCTGCAATTGCTTTACACCACCAAGAAGCCTTACACCTGTACCAACTCTGAGGTTTATCCATTGCTGTTGGGTTGAAGCAAAGCGATAAGCATTTTGATATGACAGTCTTATGTTATTATCCTGCGCTACCTTGATCACTGCTGAAAGACGAGGCGTAAATTTGCCATCAAAATTTTGATTTTTATCGTAACGGCCGGATAAAATCAGCTTTAGTCTATCATTTAGTAAACTTCTCGTAGCCTGTAGATAACCACCATATTCGTCGATACCAATTGTACCGGCTGAATCAGCAAACAACGTACCTTCTGAATTCAACACGTATTTTTTAAAGTTGCCGCCTATTATAATATCTGCGAATCCTTTGTCTTGTGTAACAATGTTGTATTGACCTTCTACATTGTACAAATTGGTTTTATCTACAAACAGACCACCACCTTTTACGATTGGTATGCTTCGCACTTTGTCAAACAGTTGCCTGAACTCCGGAGAGCCCGCTGCCGGTCTGCCAATGTCTGCAAAAGCCCGGGCGGCGTTATGCGCTGCAATATCTGATGACCCTGCTAATTTATTATTTAAGAAAGCCTGGGCGTATTGAGCATACCAGCCAGTTAAGCCACCACTTGGCTTCCATGCTTCATTAAATAATCTTGTAGTAACAGTGGCATTAAAGGACTGACCTGCGTTTTCCTGCGTTGTATAGCCTCTTATAAACCAGTTGCCATTGTTTAGCTCAACCTTGTATTGGCCCATTTTTAAATCTTTTAAAGAATACCTGTCACTACCGGTATATACAGTATTACCAGTGCCCCAAAAGCCACTTACAATTAAATCCAGGCTTGGCGTGATCTTGTAATCTAAAGCACCGGATACTTTTACATTAACCGTATTCGGGTTTACCACTTCATTCTCGGTATAACCCGTTCTTGATACAGGAATGTTTGCTGGTAAAGCACTAATATAAGGTGCATAAAAAGGTGCTGCAGTTGCCAGTGGATTAAGAACGTTGGTTTTAATATCTGCCGTAGTTTCATCACCATATACATTTACACCCTCATAGTTAGGATCAGTTTCTCTTGTGCCTGCGATAATCTGTCCTGTAGTAGCTAAACGTTTGTAATTTCTATAATCATCGCCTACCCAATCTTTTGCCTGGATCAGTTCGCCGCCAATTTTAAAGGCAAACTTTTTACCAACCTTTTGAGCCCATCTTAAGGCCCAGTTGTGATAACCAGAAGGCTCTCTTGTTCTGCCATCGGTATGCATTAGTCCTGTTTTAACCTGGAAGGAAACACCGGGATATTTAAAAGGATTTTTACTGTTAATGATCAGTGCACCGTTCATACCTCCCGGACCATACAAAGCTGAAGAGGCCCCAGGCAAAAGCTCCATACTTTCTACATCCAGTTCATTTAAACCAACTACATTACCTAAAGAGAAATTTAGGCCAGGTGCCTGGTTATCCATGCCATCTACAATTTGATTAAACCGGGCATTCCCACTTTTATTGAACCCTCTTGTGCTTGGCGTTTTAAAAGTTAATGAGGCCGTTACAACATCCACTCCTTTTAAATTACCAACTATATCATAGTAATTAGCGGCCGAAGAATTGCGAATAGTTGCCGCATTAACCCTTTCAATAGTTACCGGCGATTCTAAAATTCTTGAAGGTGTACGGGTTGCAGATATCACTACTTCCTGCCCCAGGGAATTACTGCTTGTAAGATTTAACTGTACCGGGTCTGATGCACTTTTTATCTCTACTTCCCGTGATTCATAACCTACGGAACTTATAATCAACGTTAACGGTGGCTTAACCTGTGAAGAGAGTTTAAAATTGCCGTTATTGTCAGTTATAGTGCCTCTGTTGGAACCCTTGATGGTAACCGACACAGCAGCCAGTGGTTCGTTATCGGTATTTTTAATATTTCCATTAATATCAACCTGGGCAAGTGATAGTAAAGGAGAAAAAAATAGAAGTAAAAATATAGCTGGAATTGGTAGTAGTGGTCGCATAATCGTTAATTGAGTAGTAAGAACTAGCAACAAATTAAGCATTGTTTCTAGGTTTAGGAATAGAATTTTTAATATTTGATATATGTCAACCAATCCATGATTGTCGATAAAAATTTTTTATATACCATGTCAGGTTTACTTTAGCATATGTCTCAATATTCATTCCCGGGTGAAACCGGTTTTTATAAAGGAAAAGTTCGTGATGTCTATACAATTTCAGATAGATATTTAGTGATGATTGCGAGTAACCGCATTTCAGCTTTTGATGTGATACTGCCAAAAGATATTCCTTATAAAGGACAGGTACTTAACCAGATTGCAGCCTTCATGCTTAATGCGACAGCAGATATCTGCCGCAACTGGCTCATCACTTCTCCGGCGCCTAATGTTTCTATCGGCAATAAATGTGAACCTTTCAAAGTTGAAATGGTTGTTAGAGGAAATCTTACAGGACATTCATGGCGAACCTACGAATCAGGCAAAAGAGTATTATGCGGTGTTACGCTACCTGAAGGCATGAAAGAAAATGACTTTTTCCCTTCACCTATAATTACCCCTTCAACAAAAGCTGCTGAAGGCCATGACGAAGACATCAGCCGTGATGAGATCTTAGCAAGTGGTTTGGTGCCGGAAGAGGATTACAACATTCTGGAAAATCTCACTCTACAATTATTTGAAAATGGCAAATTTTTGGCGATGAAACAGGGATTGATTCTGGCAGATACAAAATATGAATTTGGTAAGATTGGTAACGAAGTGGTTTTGATGGATGAAATTCATACGCCGGATAGCAGCCGTTATTTTTATGCCGATGGCTTTAACGAGCGGCAGCAAACCGGCGAACGCCAAAAACAACTTAGTAAAGAATTTGTAAGAGAATGGTTGATCCAAAACAATTTTATGGGCAAGCCCGGGCAAATTGTTCCTTCTATGAGTGAAGCCTGGATCGATGTTATTAGCCAACGTTATATTGAACTTTATGAAAAACTAATAGGCAAACCTTTTGCACCTGAAAACATTAGTGACGATGATACTTATAATAGAGTGGCCGCGGTTTTATATTCCCTAAAATAACGATGCAAATAAAATTCCTGAAAATTCTTGAAAGACATTCCGAAAAAAAATTTTAAGCTCCCTCTCCCTGGGGAGACAGGTTTGGGGGTGAGGCCTAAAGATGCCGGCATAAGCTTAAATAGATTTATCAGTCAAACCGGATTTTGCTCAAGGCGTGAAGCAGATAAATTAATTGATGCTGGCCGGGTGACAATTAATGGGTCAGCGGCGAAAAGTGGTAACAGGGTAATGACCGGGGAGTTAGTATTAGTAGATGGAGAAACACTAAAACAAAGCTCACAAACTGTTTATATTGCTTTTAATAAGCCGCCTGGTGTATCGTCGACTACAGATTTAAAAGATAAAGACAACATCATTGATTTTATTAAATATCCGTTACGCATTTTTCCCATCGGCCGTTTAGATAAAGCTTCCGAAGGTTTGATCTTTTTAACCAATGACGGTGATATTGTAAATAAAATTCTGCGTGCAGGTAACCGGCATGAAAAAGAATACATCGTTACCGTTGATAAGCCAATCACGAAAGATTTCATCTATAAAATGAGTAACGGCATAAAGATCCTGGATACTGTAACCCAAAAATGCCGCGTAACACAGCAATCAACTTTTGTTTTTAAAATTATTTTGACCCAGGGCCTTAACAGGCAGATCCGCAGGATGTGTGCTGCATTAAATTATAAGGTAAAGCGTTTGGTGAGAACACGCATTATGACTATAACACTTCAAAATATTGCAGCAGGTAAATGGAGGCCTTTTTCTCAAGATGAAATAGAACATATCCATCAATTAATTCAAGATTCCAGCAAAACTAAAGAAGCTTCATTAATATATTCCAACAACGAGTCGTTCAATGAATAGTTTGCAATAAATTTGCGAAAAATAATAAAGCCTATTTCTTAGCTATTTTTGAAGCGATAATATGATAACTGAAAAAGCAATTTTTGCATCTGGTTGTTTCTGGGGTACAGAGTATTATTTTCAAAAAGCAAAAGGCGTTTTATCAACTACTGTTGGATATATAGGCGGCACTGT
>JBDSRT010000026.1:0-5596 GCA_039929165.1 Ginsengibacter sp. | reverse complement strand
CTTTGAAATAGCCATAATTAAAGGATTATTAATTTCTAATGGGATGATTGTAATTCAGCAAAAGTATTAAACGAGCCTTACATATCAAATTTTTTTTAGCGTTTCTTTATAATATGAAATGCTGCTTAATCATTGAATTTTAATACATTCCAGAGTATTTTTAAATATTATTCGCTGCATCATAATCAAATAAGTTCTTTTCACTGCCTCTAACCCGTTTACCATTATACCCATTGTTTGCTATATTGCCACCCTATGAAGGTGGAGTTTGCCAAACAATTAATTGCTACTGAGTTAAGCTTATTCGAAAAAAAATTTTCTGCCTCGGTGAAAAGTAATGCGCCGTTACTTGACCGGATCATGAAATATATTATTAAACGAAAAGGCAAACAACTCCGGCCAATGTTTGTGTTTCTTTCGGCTAAAATGCATGGACAGGTTAATGAGTCGACCTACAGGGCCGCTGCTTTAGTTGAACTTCTTCATACAGCAACACTTGTTCACGATGACGTGGTAGATGAATCATTGGAAAGGAGAGGCTTTTTTTCAGTAAACGCGCTTTGGAAAAATAAGATTGCTGTTTTAGTGGGAGATTATCTTTTATCCAAAGGACTCTTACTATCAACAGAGGCCGGCGATTTTAAACATTTACATATATTATCGAAGGCCGTAAAACAAATGAGTGAAGGCGAACTCTTGCAAATCGAAAAATCCCGCAAACTTAATCTTGATGAAAAAGTTTATTTCGAAATTATTAGAAGTAAAACAGCCTCTTTACTATCGTCAGCCTGCTCGGCCGGTGCCTGGAGCACAACTGAAAATGAAGACATTACAGCAAGGATGGGTGAGTTTGGAGAAAAAGTTGGCATTGCCTTCCAGATTAAAGACGACCTTTTTGATTATGGCCAGGAAGACGTAGGCAAACCCACAGGAAATGATATCAAAGAAAAAAAATTGACGCTGCCTCTAATCTACACACTTAATAATGTTAGCAGTTCAAAAAAGAGAGAATTAATTTATATCCTTAAGAATGAAAATAAAATAAAATCAAGTGTGCGCAAGGTAATTGAGACTGTGCAGCAAACTGGTGGAATTGCCTATGCTAATAACATTATGCTAACATATCGCGACGAAGCACTAACGCTGCTCCATACCTTTAAAAAAAATGAAGAACGTGACGGGCTTGAAGAATTGGTAAGATATACTACTGACAGAAAATATTGATATTCACTTCGCAATTTGAAATGATAAAAAGATGGAAAATAAAGCCTGCTGACGATACTAAGGTTGAAGCTTTACATGCCTCACTTAAAGTAAACCGAAAGCTATGTGAAGTATTGGTCTCCCGAGATATAAACAGTTTTCAAGAAGCGGAAAACTATTTTAGACCTAAGCTTACTCAACTGCATGATCCTTTTCTGATGAAGGACATGGATAAGGCAGTAGAACGAATCTTAAAGGCCAGATCCGGCCAAAAAAAAATTTTAGTGTTTGGTGATTACGATGTTGATGGCACAACTTCTGTGGCGTGCATGTACAAATTCTTACGATCTATTTGTTCCGAAGGCCTTATTGAATTTTATATTCCGCACAGATACCGGGAAGGTTATGGCGTAAGTAAGATGGGTATAGATTATGCCGTCTCAAATGGTTTTGATTTGATCATTTCACTGGATTGTGGCATTAAGTCAATTGAACTTGTAGCCTATGCAAAAGAGCTGGGCATAGATTTTATCATATGTGACCATCATCTTCCTGATGAAATTTTGCCACCCGCTATTGCGATTTTAAACCCTAAACAAATTGATTGTGGGTATCCATATAAAGAATTATGTGGCTGTGGCGTTGGCTTTAAATTAATTACAGCACTTTCACAAAATTTAGGACTTCCCGAAAATGAATATCTCAAATATCTTGATCTCGTTGCCACAGCTATCGCTGCAGACATAGTTCCAATTACCGGCGAAAACCGGATTCTTGCTTTTTACGGTTTGCAAAAAATTAATACAGATGCCTGTGCAGGTATTAAGGCGTTGATCAAACTAAGTGGTTCATCTCTACCTTACACAATCAATAATGTTGTATTTATAATTGCACCAAGAGTTAATGCAGCCGGTCGTATGGATGACGCCAGAAAGGCGGTGCTGATGTTTGTTGAAGACGATTATGAAAAAGCCCTGTCTTATGCGGAACAATTGCATCTTGATAACTTGGATAGAAAAGAAGCAGATTCGACTATTACTGAAGAAGCGTTAGCAATGATTGATGGCGACATTATTTTTGCAAAAAGAAATACAACAGTTGTTTACAAACCGCATTGGCATAAGGGTGTAGTAGGTATAGTGGCCTCAAGGTTAATTGAAAAATATTACAGACCTACAGTAGTGTTAACAAAAAGCGGAGATGTAATTGCAGGAAGCGCCAGAAGCATTGCAGGCTTTAATTTATACGAAGCCATTCATGCATGCAGAGGACGTTTGATTGGTTATGGCGGGCACTTCGCCGCAGCAGGATTAACCATGCATCCCCAAAATCTTGAAGGTTTTATACAACAATTCGAAGATGCTGTTACCAAAACTCTTGAGCCGGATTTGCTGATCCCTGAAATCCTTATTGATGCAGAAATTAGTTTTAAAAATCTTACGCCAAGCTTCTATAAAATCATAACACAAATGGAGCCTTATGGCCCTGAAAATATGCGGCCGGTTTTTATTTGTAGAAGAGCTATCAATAACGGTTATTCGAAAATTGTAAAAGATAATCATATAAGGTTTGTAATGCAAAACGACGGTATCAAATTCACCGGTATTGGCTTTAACATGGCTGAACAATTTTCAATACTGGAATCGAAACAACCTGTTGATATAGTGTTCACGCTTGATTTGAATGAATGGAACGGTGAGTCTTCTGTTCAGTTAAAAGTGATCGATTTTAAATTATCAGAATCTGTCACGGCTTAATGAAGCTTTTTATCTACATACGTTACTTTTTTTTTATTGCTGTCAACTGGAATCTGCGCCTGGCAATATTTACTCTTTCGCATGAGATAAGAGGTGAAAAAAAATATGCCTTGAATACGGTAGAATTGAATGATCTGAAAAAAGCCACATTGCAAGGTGAATTAAATACTGCGGAAATTTATCAGCCCGCCGGCTATTACATTCTTGAATATCTGTTTTCAAAAATTGATGAATTTGTTACTGAAAAAAACATGGTTGACTTCGGTTGCGGCAAAGGCCGGGCTATGGCTGTTGCTGCTTACTATCATTTTAAAACCATTACCGGTATTGAGTTCGCGAAAGAGCTTGCTATGCAGGCAGCTATCAATTTATCTATTGTTGCTTTAAAAACACCTGCCGTAGAATTTAAAGTAGAATGGATAGATGCAAAGGCTTATAAAATTTTACAACATCAAAATGTATGTTACTTTTTCAATCCTTTTAAAGAAGCAGTGATGAAAAATGTGATTGAAAATATTCTTTTGTCTAAACAGGAATTTGATAGATCTATTTACATCATCTATGTAAATCCGGTTTATAAAGATTTATTTATTGAAGCTGGATTTAGAGAAAAATATTATCATAAAAAAATGGAGTATGTCGAGGGCATTATTCTGGAGCTGCTGTAAAAAAGTAAGCCCCGCCTATTAAAGCGAGGCTTATAAAAAATTGGATAAATATTAAGGCATTATAATTCTCGATTCTTCTTCCGGCTGCATCAACTCTACACTTCTTGTAATAAAGTTTGTAAGATCAGTACCTTTTAATAAGCCTTGCGATAACAAAGCAAGATCAGCAAGATTGCGTATGGCATTCTGTTGTTTTTCAGGATTATCCTGTTTTAAAATATGCTGAAACACAGGATGGTTGCCGTTAACCGTTAAAGTCACCTCTTCAGGCATTGCACCATAAAAAGAAGCCATTCCACCATTTGCCCCCATGTCTTTCATACGCCGCATAAATTCAGGACGTGTCGCAATCACCGGTGCTGTATCAGGCGATAATCCTTTTATTTCGGTCGTAACATGTAAATCAGCAACATTGATATTAAAAAGATCTTTCAATTTTGTTTCTTCATCGCTGTTTAAAACACTTTCCTTGTTCTCATTTTTGTCTATAAGATTATCAACGATGTCTGCATCAACTCTCACAAATTGAACATCATTCCATTTCATTTCCATGGTGTTCAAAAATGCGGAATCAATGATGGTTTCAAGCTTAACAACAATATAATTTTTTTGATGAGCCGCCTGAACAAAACTGTTCTGCTGAACCGGATCGCTGGTGTATAGTATTACCAGCTTGCTATCTTTATTTTTTTGTAATGTTTCCGTGGCTGTGCGATATTCTTCAAGCGTAAAAAATTTTTTAGCCGTTTCATCTTTAGGCTCAATAGCATTTTCAAATATGTGAAACTTATTTGCTTTGTCTAAAAACTTATCGTCAGTCATCATGCCATACTTCACAAACAAACCAAGGCTCTCCCACTTCTCTTCAAAAGATTTGCGGTCCGTTTTAAAAATATCTTCAAGTTTATCCGCAACCTTTTTGGTAATGTGAGCATTGATTTTTTTCACATTAGGATCTCCCTGTAAATAACTACGGCTTACATTTAACGGGATGTCGGGGCTATCAATAACACCATGCAGCAACATCAAAAATTCAGGTACAATATCTTTTACCTCATCGGTAACGAATACCTGGTTGCTGTAAAGCTGTATCTTATCTTTTTGTATCTCAAAGCGTTGCTTGATCTTCGGGAAATATAAAATGCCGGTAAGGTTAAAGGGATAATCAACGTTAAGATGAATCCAGAATAAGGGTTTTTCACCAAAAGGATATAATTCTCTATAAAAATTTTCGTAATCTTCGGTCGTTAAATCACTTGGCTTTTTGGTCCAGGCCGGGTTGGTATTATTGATTGGTTTTGGATCTTCCTTCTCTTCCGCTTCTCCTTCTTTACCTTCGTCAGTCGGCTCAGTTTTTTTATCCTCTTCTTTTACTTCGTTTTCATCAACAAAGAAAATAGGAACGGGTAAAAACTTACAGAATTTCTCGAGAATACCTTTAATGCGTGAGGCATCTAAAAATTCTTTGCTGTCTTCGTTGATATATAAAACGATATCTGTTCCACGTTCAGCTTTTTCTGTTTCTTCTAAAGTGTATTCCGGGCTGCCATCGCATTCCCACCTAACAGCTGGCGTGTCTTCTTTAAAACTTTTGGAAGACACTACAACTTTATCACTCACCATAAATGATGAATAAAATCCTAAGCCAAAATGCCCAATGATATTATTTTCATTCTTGCCTTTATATTTTTCAAGAAATTCCTCTGCACCGCTGAAGGCAACCTGGTTAAGATATTTATCAATCTCCTCTCCTGTCATACCAACGCCTTGATCAGCAATAGTTATGGTTTTATTTTCAGTATTTAGACGTATCTCAATTGAATTATTGCCTAACTCGCCTTTGGCTTCACCGATTGATGATAATGTTTTTAATTTCTGCGTAGCATCAACTGCATTACTAACTAATTCCCTTATAAAAATTTCATGGTCGCTGTAAAGAAATTTTTTAATGATGGGGAAAATATTTTC
>JBDSRT010000025.1:0-22425 GCA_039929165.1 Ginsengibacter sp. | reverse complement strand
ATTGATGATGGTTCAACGGACGATTCAAGAAGTATAATTGAAGAATATACCAATCATCCAAGCATCAAGATCATTTTTCAACAAAACCATGGCCTTAATGTCACCAATAACATTGCATTAAGAGTATCAAATGGAAAATATATTATCCGCCTGGACGCCGATGATTATTTTCATCCAAAAGCATTGGAGTTGCTATCAGCTGCAATGGAAAATGATCCGGAGTTGGGCCTTATTTTTCCGGATTATTATTTAATAGATGCAGAAGGATCTATAACAGAAGAATTTAAGCGTCATGATTTTGACTCAGCAGTTTCATTGCCTGACCAGGCTGCACATGGCGCCTGTACAATGATAAGAACAGAATTTTTGAAGAATTTGGGCGGTTACAACGAAAGCTTTTCCTGCCAGGATGGATATGATATATGGATTAAATTTATAGCTCATCATAAAATTTCCAACATTAATGAGCCGTTGTTTTATTACAGAAGGCATGGCAACAACTTAACCCGTAACGAAACTAAAATTCTTTCTACAAGGGCCAAAATTAATAAGCTGCATTCCCACAATAGATTTGGGCGACTTGATACGGTTTGTATAATTCCTGTTCGGGATGAATCTCTTGCTTTGAAACAATTACGCAATAAGAAAATTCTTGATTATAAGATTCAAGAAGCCCGTCAGAGCAAACACATTTGCAAAATTATTATAAGCTCACCAAGTGATATAATTGGAGACTATATCAATGATAAGTATGGCAGTTTCGATAGTATTATCTTTCATAAAAGGGATGAGAAATATGCAAGACTGAATGTAAATCTGATCGAGACAGTCGAATCCATCCTGGCAACAAAAGAATTAAGTCATCTGAACTTCAAGGCAATCATTCTCCTTACTATAGAATTTCCTTTTATAAAGTCATATGTAATTGATGATGCTGTTAATACTTTATTTCTTTTTAATTCGGATTCGTTGTTGAGTGTGCGACAGGAGAACACCGTTTTCTATCAGCATTATGGTAATGGCATGCATCCTATTTTGAACCAGGATAAATTTACCCGGTTGGAACGTGAAGCTATTTACAGAGTTACTGGAGGTATCTCTGTAGTTAGATCAGAGGTATTTGAGAAAAGTAAGCAGATTGTATATGGACAAATAGGTCATATTATGATGGACGAAGTGTCCTCATTAGGTATCTTTTCTGATTTTGATTTTATGATAGCGGAATCGTTTGTGAAGCGAGTAACTACACTAAGCTCAACCTAATTCAGCAGATAGAATTAATGAATTAGAAATGAGTTTCAAGAGGTAGCTAAACAATTCTTTTATGTATGGAACAGATACAATGCAAATTATGTGGCAGCAATAACTCAGTACTTATCTCACAAATAAGTAAAAGACCGGTTTATGAAACCGACTATAACATAGCCACAGAAGATTACTTTAGAGAAATACGGGAATGCAAAAGTTGCTGTGTTTTTTTTAATCACTATAACTTTGAATTGATAACTAATGAATTTTACTCCGGATTTTATAATGCTTCTATAGGCTCCGGCAGGCTGTTAGAGAGGTTTGAAAAAATTATCAATTTGCCTGAGGATTCATCGGATAATAAACAAAGATGCAGAAGAGTTACTGACTTCATCAAAACACGCCAACCTGAAACTTATGATCAAATTTCTTTACTGGATGTTGGTACAGGAACCGGTGTGTTTATTTATGAAATGTCAAAATATTTGAAATTAGTTTCATGTGTGGATCCAGATAAAAATTCAATAGCTATTGTAAATTCACGGGTAAACGTAAAAAATGCATGGGTTGGCTCTATTGAAGATATCCCTATAATAAATTCTTTTAATATAATAACCTATAACAAGGTATTAGAACATATTAAAGATCCAATAGCCTTCCTGAAAAAATCAAAAGACTATGTAAGCACGAATGGAATCCTTTATGTTGAAGTTCCATTTGCAGAGCATTTAATTGAACTCAAACTTCAGGATGAAAGAGCCGAATTTTTTATCGAACACTTCACAATATTCACCGCTCAATCCTTAAAATATTTATTATCGGAAAGTGGTTTCACAATCATAGAATCAAAAAATATAATAGAACCAAGCGGTAAACATACTATTTATGCGTTCGCAACATTATGAGCAAGGATGTTTCGCTACAGAAACGTTGATCGAGCTCAATTTTAAAAAAGTAATACTTCAAAATAACCTAATTCATGTATGACAACGGTTAATTATTTAAACCTATTAACATCTAAGTCCAAAAAAATATCATCAGATGACAGCGGGGGTTTGTTAACTCTCGTATTTTATCATTTGGATTTCTAATGTTGATTTTTTTATAAATTAAAGTATGCTGATGCCTACCTGATTTTTTATTTTCACAGTAAAAAGGATTAGTTAAATCTGTTATGAAACTGAAAATTTTATTGAATTGGGATACATCTCGTAAAGATTTATTTGAACCTTTTATCACCCTAAAAAGTGATTTTGAGTTTGTTGTTCTCTATAATAGGAGTCCATCAAATAAACCATCTATCCACCCGTTTAAGGAAATCTATTTTGATAGTTTTCTTACACCGTATGATGTTTTAAGATTGGTAAAGCCGGACAGGATAATTTTTTTCAATATCAATTCTTTTCCACAAATTGCTTTAAACCGGGCCGCAAAAAACATTGGAATCCAAACTTTTTTAATGCATCATGGCATTCATTCATCTGATGTTTTAAGGCTAAGCCAAGTGAGAGCAGATCTAGGACTCGATAAAAAGTCAAAACACACCAAAAGCTTTAAAACATTGTTGTTCTATTTGTTGGCATTACGTTTTAAAAACTATAAGGAATTTTGGAAATACCTTAGATTTCCAATTACAATGAACAAGAATCATAGAACCATTGCATTGCATAAAAGCTCATTCGATGCTATTCTTCCAACGAAAATCATTCAATTATCACCCTATAATTCAAAGTATACAAAGAGTATTTACGGATTCATTGACGATAAAATCTTCGTGTACATTGGTCATCCCTCATTCGATAAGATAATTCATCGCTTCAAAGAATTGGTCAATTCAGTTATTAAAAGAAATAATCCCTACTTTTTGCTAATTGACTTCCCGAACATAGAAAACAATATGGGATATAAGATAGTTGGCTTTGAAAGAAAACTTTTATTTTATAAGAAGTTAGCGAGTGCTGCCAAGCAGCACGGCTGCAGGTTAAAAATTAAGCTCCATCCTGCAGGGTATGATAGCGAACTTAATTATGTTGATGATAGTAATATAGATATCATTACTGAAACTGATATTGCCAAACTTATCTTTGAAGCCAAAGTTTGTCTAAGTTTTTATTCCACTTTATTAATCCCGATAATTTATCAAAAAAAGTTTTGCTATGTTTTTCATTTTGGTCTTCAGATTGGCCTTCAAACTGATTTAGTTGAACTTGGGCTGGTGAAACTATTAAGCCTGGATGATTTTACAGCAGAAGATTTACATAGCGACAATTACTTTTTGAACTACGATGCACAATCATACAAAACGTTTATTGACCGGTATCTTTATTTCGTTGATGGAAAATCTACTGAACGCCTTAAAATGGTTTTAGAAAAAGGCGACTTGGCAAAAAACCATAATAAAAATTAGCAATAATTTTTTATTACTTACAAAAAAATTATGCAAGGTTTATGTATATCATTAAACCTATACAGTGCAAACTTCTATTGGTTACACTTAAAAAACATTTTTCTTAATATGAGAATTTTGCAAGTAATTGATTCACTTGGCAGGGGAGGCGCTGAGACATTGGTAGTGAACATAGTAAAAAGCCTCCCTCAGTTTGAACATTTTATAATTTCCCTTTCTAATGTGAATGAATTTAAGGAAGAGTTTAAGGGACATAATAATATAAAACTATTTTTTTTAGGTAGCCGTAGTGTGAAAGCCCTTCCTATTAATATCATTAAGTTAAGAAGAGCAATCCACACCATTAGGCCCGATATTATTCATAGTCATTTATATTGGAGCAATGTTATAGCCAGGCTTTCATCTCCAAAACATATCAGGTTTTTTTTTACAAATCATTCATTACAAGGTCAGAGCCTTTTCAAAAAAAAATGGCTTATTGTAATTGAAAAACTAACTTATAAAAAAAGGCATACCCTAATTTCAGTATCAAAGACTGTAGAGGAAGACTATAATAAAATTATTGGTATTAAAGGCAGCCATCATATACTTTTAAATATGGCGGATGATACTTTTTTTAAAGGTCCTAAAAAGTACGATCCATACAAAAAATTATGTTTCATTAATGTTGGTCGCTTACATTATCAAAAAAATCAATCTTTCCTGTTAAGATCATTTCAACACTTGTCACATAATATTACATTAGATGTATTTGGAAAAGGTCCATTGAAAACTGAACTTGAAGCATTACAAAGGCAATTAAGACTAAAGAATGTTCATTTAAAAGGGACCTCTCAAAATTTAAGCAGCATTTTATTTACCTATGATGCACTAATTATGTCTTCGAGATATGAAGGCTTTAGCATTGTTGTTTTGGAGGCAATGGCTAGTGGTCTTCCTGTTTTTCTTCCTGATTCGCCCGTCTTTAGAGAAATGGGTGGAGATGCAGCAGTCTACATTGATTTGCAAGATGAATATTCATTAAAACATAAAATAGAAGAAATGGATAATTTAGTTTTGACAGACCTTTCGCTAAAGAGCTTTGAGAGAGCAATAGAGGTAGGTAAGAAAGAAGATTATTTAAAGAAGCTTCTTAATATTTATGGGATAACCTGTGGCCGGTTTGTTTGAAAATCTGTCACTTTCATTAACACAAACGCTTATAAGAAAACATAAAATGGGGAGAAAAATTTTTAATGTTCAGGTAAATTATGATCTTTAAAACTGGTCACTCATCACCATACTGAACTGACTCTATCTAAAGTTGCAACATAACACGATAGAAAAAACAAACTTTAAAATTCGCCTGCTTTTTAAAAATACTCCTGTTAGCTCATACTTAAATGTTATAAATCCTACAGGATAATAAAGAGCCTACTTGTATCAAAAAGAATAGAGTGGTATAATATTTATGTTGCTATGAAAAAATACTGTATAACATTATTAGTATTTGTTGTTTGCCTTATCACATGGCTAACAGTGTTGGTTCAGGATAGTTATGCTCAGGCGAAACAAAATATAGGTGTAATAAAGGGCCAGTTCATTGAAAGATTATCATATTCTGTTATGTCGCAAGATGTCATTTCGCCAAATTCAGTGGATTTAAAAATTACAGAAAAAAGCAGTGTTCCTTCTTTAATATCTAAAGCGGATGACGCATTTTATATTAAGGTAAATCCACAAAAAATATACATTGCGTCATCATCATTAAAGGGAATCAAAAATGGCGTGTTTTGGTATTTACAACAATTAGGATACAGGCACTACTTTCCAAATGAAGCCTGGCAATATGTTCCGAAGCTGTCTTCAGCTTATAAATTAGTTGATAGCACAGTTTATGCATCATTCGCTTATCGCAGAATCTGGTACGCCTATGGTACAGGTTCTTCAGCCGCAGATCAAGATTATAGATTGTGGGTAGAATCAAATTTGCTGGGAGGTGAAGATGTAAGTGCAGGGCATTCTTATGACGGTATTGTAAACAGGAACAAATCTATTTTTTTAACCAACCCGCAATTTTTCGCACAGCAAACGGTGGCGGGGAAAATACCTAGAAATCCAAAATTTGAAGTTGGCAATAAAGTCCTGGTTGATCTTGTAATTAATGATGCAATACAACAAATAAAAGATATCTATAAAAAAACAGGTGTATTACCTGAAATGATATCTATGGATCCATCAGACGGTGGAGGATTTTCGACCAGCGCCGCTTCATTAAAGATTGGTGGACCTGTTGAGCAAACCTTTTACCTGGCAAACGAAGTAGCTAAAGCAGTAAAGCAAAAATATTCTACAGTGAAAGTTGGCTTATACGCATATAATGAGCATGCGGCTCCGCCTGAATTTCCCCTGGAAAATAATATTGTTGTATTAATTGCTACTGCTATGAATCAATCTAAATATCGAACAGGTGACCTAATCGCTTTATGGAAAAAGAAAGGTGTGCAAATAGGTATTAGAGACTATTATGGTGTGATGGCGTGGGATTGGGATATGCCTGGACGACCAAATGGCAGCAGGCTTACTTATGTAAATAAACTTAAGGATTATTACAAAGGTGGGTTACAGTTATTTTCTGCCGAAACCAATATTGGCTGGATAAGCCGGGGCCTCGGACATTATATGGCTTCCAGGTTATTGTGGAATGCAAATGAAAATCCTGAACAAATCAAAGATGAGTTTTTTAAAACAATGTTTGGTAAAGCTGAAAAACCAATGAGAGCTTTATACGAGTCTTGGCAAAACACAACAACTTTGATTCCAGAAGACAGAGAACTGAAGAACTGGGTTGCTCTTGTAAATGACGCTGCATCTCTTGAGCCCGATAACAGAATCCAGGTAAGACTTCAACAGGTAATGCATTACCTGCATTATGTATTTCTTTTTAAAAAGTGGAGAAGCGACAATACTAAGTCTAATCTATTTGATCTCTTCTCTTATGTGTATCGAATTCAGGATGAAGGAAGCGTTGCATCTTATCCGTTAATAAGGAGATTGGCAAACGATGATGAAGCAAAAAAAGATGCTGCAATGAGTTTTAAAAATTCTAACGCTGTATGGAAAAGTAATACAGAAAAAGTGTCGGCAGGTGAGATCCGTAAATTATTGGACCTTGATATAAGCTCTGCCAAAGGCAATAAAAATGACGTGAACGAGCTGCAATTACCTAAGCGATTTAGTTCGGTTGACAATGGTTTGAATACACGTAAAACTACATCACCTGAGGTAAAACTTAGAGGCACGCATTATGTTATTTTAAACATTAATGACAATAACGCTTCTATCAATTTATCATCCGGCTTAATAAAAGCAAAAAATTTTAAGTCTCTGGAGTTATTAATTTATCCCTATAACGAAGGGCTTTCAATCAATAGTAATAATCCTGTTTTTGCAAAAACAATAGAACCAAAACAACCTCTGCAATCCATCTCTTTAAATAAATTGGGTTTGGGGACATATATTGCGAAGATTGATGACGCAAGAGCTGGTTTTAGTTTGAGCGTCACAGGTAATATCAGCTTTGCAATCATGGCTGACGCTACAAAACGGCTATGGTCAACGGGACGTAATAATTTTTATTTTATTGTAAATGATGTTAGTCAGTTTGCAATTCATAATGATGGCGTGCTTACACTTGTATCGCCGGCGGGTAGACAAATTGATTTGCAAAGTAAAAAGGGAGAAACTTTAATTGATGTCAAGCACGGAGAAAATGGAATTTGGAAAATAAGTAATCAAAGTGGAGTCTTTAACTTAAAAGGTGTAATTCCATTTGTAAGTTCTGCGAAGACTTCTTTATTGCAGACAGGTGATTAAAATCTCAACAGTATCAATTTACATTTTAAGTTCTATATACCAGGTATGAAATCAGTGCTTTATTTATCATACACCGGCATGACAGAACCTCTTGGCCAATCGCAGGTTTTAACTTATCTCATTGGTTTAAGTAATACAAGCCAATATCGTTTTGTGATTGTAAGTTTTGAAAAAGAAAACACTTTTAAAGAATTGGTAAACGACGTAAAAGCGATTTGTCATAAAGCTGAAATAGAATGGTATCCCCTGCCATATAAACGAAAGCCTGCGGTGCTTGGCCCTTATCTTAATGTGCATAGGATGCAAAAATTTGCACAGCAGCTCCATAGAAAATACCAATTTTCTTTTGTTCATTGCAGAAGTTACCTGCCATCACTTGTAGGATTAAGATTAAAAAAAAAATATGGTCTTCCTTTTATTTTTGATATGCGTGGTTTTTGGGCTGATGAAAGAGTTGATGGCGGCATTTGGAATTTAAATAAAATGATTTACCGGATCACTTATCATTTTTTTAAACGCAAGGAAAAAAAATTTCTTATTGCCGCGGCACATACCATAAGCCTTACTAATGCAGCTAAAAAAGAAATTCTATCCTGGGCAAACAGTTCTTCTTTTTCTGCTATTACAGTTATACCATGCTGTGTTGATCTTAGTATTTTTAATGAGCATATTATTAGAGATGATAACCGTAACAGTATTTTAAATGCTTTAAAAATTCCGTTTGATTCCTTTATACTCTGTTACTCCGGCTCTTTGGGGACCTGGTATATGCTCGACGAAATGCTTAAGTTTTTTAAGGAGTTATCTGCTAAAATACCCAATGCAATTTTTTTGTTTTTGACCGGTGAGCCAGAAGAGGTGATCTTTTGTGCTGCAACAAGTGCTAGCTTAAATCATAAATATTTAAGAGTATTGAAAGTGCCCCGGCAAAAAGTTCCGGAATATTTGGCCACTTGTAATATGGGTATATTTTTTTGTAAGCCTGTTTATTCTAAGATCGCCTCTTCGCCAGTGAAGCAGGGAGAATTCATGGCAATGGGGATACCTGTAATCAGCAATTCACATATTGGAGATACAGCGGAAATATTAAATACTTTAAACGCAGGTATTGTAATCACAGAATTTACCAGTGCTGCTTATCTTGATGCGATTCATATTATTAATAATAATTCCTTTAGTTCAACAGAAATTAAGAACGGCGCTAAAGATCATTTTTCCTCAGAGATTGGCGTTATAAAATACAAAGGGGTTTATGAAACTATCACCTTATAAAAGGCGGTGGAATAAGATTAAATAATGTACACACCAGCAATACATTAGATTATTTGACACCTTTTGTGATTCTATTATAAATGTAAGTCCACATAGTTGGGTGGTACCACAAATTACTTTGAGCATAGTTTTTTTCAACAATTATACTTTCGTTAAAATAGGAATTAACGGCTTGAAGAAGAATTTCAATGCCTTCAGCTAATTGCAAAAGCGGGTAAGTTGAAAAATTATCAGCCATTGTTGGCAGAACCTGTCTCTGATAAATAATATTTCCTGTATCAATTCCTTCATCAACAAAATGTACAGTGACTCCACTATTTTCTTTGTCGTGATTAGCCAAAGCCCAATACATACCATGAACGCCGCGGTATTTAGGTGTTATACCGGCATGGGTATTTATAATCTTACAGGACACACGAGACAAAACTTTTTTGGAAATAATTCGTGTGCCGTTTACTACGATTAGATCTGGATTTATATTTTTTAGTAGCTCAATTGTTTCTTCTGAATTAATTGATTTTACATTCTTCTGTACATTCAAAGGGATTTCAGTAGTGTCTAAATCATTTTCTATTATAATTTCTGAACGTCTTTTTTTTGAAACGAATTTGAGCGGCTTAGCAATGAATATTTCAAAACTGATCTGACCTAGCACCTTAAAAAGACCTAATCTTCTAATACGCCTTTTTATAAAAATTGAAGTCCTTTCTTTTTCTTCAATGATTACCAGGGTTACTCCAAACGCTTTTTGTAAGGCATTAAAGACAATGTTCGTTGATAAGCCTTTTCCTCCCAGTAAAACAATCTTTTTATTTTTCATTCATTAAGCGTTCTGCAAGGTCTTTCATAGTCAGACTTTGAAAAAAAAAGTTTTCATGTAACGCTCTATAATGCGTTAAGATATTTTCTAAGAAAGTAAAGTTTTCATTTTGGTTTATACCAAAATTATGTGGATGCCACCATAGATGATATGTCAGATTTTTTTTTGCAGCATAGGTCATACCTGATGTTATTCGTTGAAGCTTTAAACGCTCTAAAAATCTAGCTTTTGTAGAGTATGGTCTTAGAAATCTGCTTGCCGGAATGTTAATGGGAAGAATACTTTTCATATAGTCATCGCTATAGCAATTATGCCCGGAAAAATTTAAATAAGCATCCATTAATCTGAAGCCTCTTCTTACTATATTTTCACTGCTTTTATTTTTTGCTTTATAAAGCCATGACCGCTCATTACCTCTGTAGCATATTATCCCGTTTTCTGCACAAACCTTTAAGTATTCATCATTAAACTGGTTCCGTGGAAAAACCAATGATGATAAAACGATGTCATTTTTTCTTCCTGTACTAATGGCTTGTTCAAGATCACATTCAAATTGTTCTGTCGTCTGACCCTTTTCTAAACAGTAGTAATGGGAGAAAGTATGCGTTCCGATTTCCTGTTCAGGATAAGCCTTAATTTGATTTATAAGCGAAGGTGCAAAATGATATAGATCGCCTTGCTGTTTATTGCTTACGGTGTCAAAGTAACCGTTATAAGGTGAAAGATTTTCAACATCATATGAAGGTGTCAAGACAGGTAAATTGTTTAATAGCTCGTCCTTATTATTAAAAAATAGAAAGCCAACAGTTGAAAAAGTTGCTTTTATATCATACTTCCTAAAATTGCTTAGCAACCGTGGAATTACTTCTTGTACGCCAATAACATTGGCGCCATAACTTTCTTTAGTTCGTTTGTCCCTCACTCCCCACATCAACTCGAAGTCAAGAGAAATAATGAAATTACCATGTGTCATTACTATGTCTCAAAGGTTTCAAATTTAGGCTATTATGATGCAATGCTTATTAAATTAGAAGGCGTAATAGTGTCACATATTTCTTATCGAAAAACGGTTTTGGACTCAAGAGATTATTATGTGTAATATTTTAAGATAAATTATTTACAAAGTCGAAATTGCATTAAAGAGGTCTAAATCTTATGACGGGAAAAGTTGTTTATTATTTTCTTTTAATGTATCCGCTTAAAACTGCGCCAAGTCAGCGTTTTCGTTTTGAACAGTATTTTCATTTATTAGAAAAGCACAACATAACATTTAATACAAGCTCCTTTTATGACGATAAAACCTATGCTCTTCTTTATAAGAAAAAGAACCGATTTGTTTTTGCCTTGAGATTAATTAAGTGCTTTCTTAAAAGATGCGTAGAGATGTTCTCGTTGAAGCCCTGCCAATATATTTTCATTCAACGGGGTGCTTCACCTTTTGGGCCGCCAATATTTGAATGGATCATCAGGTTCATTTACAACAAAAAAATTATTTATGATTTTGATGATGCCATATGGATGCCTCAATTTCAAATGTCCGCTTTGAACAAGTGGCTAAAAGGTTATTATAAAGTAAAGTACATATGCAAATGGTCGCACAAAGTTGTAGCAGGAAATGCATATCTATTTGAGTATGCAAACCGGTTCTCAAAAAACGTCTATGTCATTCCCACAGTTGTCGATACTGATCATTTCAAACCTGTTATCAATACACTTAATAGTCCATTAAACATCGGGTGGACCGGTTCTCATTCAACGCTTTTATACCTGGAATTGCTTGAGCCAGTTCTATACAGATTGCAACAAAAATATAAAATCAACATTTGTGTAATTGCTAACCAGGCCCCTGCTTTTGCCAAAATAAAATATCAATTTATTCCCTGGTCTGAAACGGGAGAAGTTGAAGATCTATCTAAAATCGACATTGGTATAATGCCCTTACCATCAGACATTTGGACACAAGGGAAATGTGGCTTTAAGGCATTGCAATATATGGCCTTACAAAAGCCGGCAGTCGCTTCCTCTGTTGGTGTAAATAATATGATAATAGATAATGAACAAAACGGTTTTCTATGTGATAATACAGAAGATTGGGAACGCTGCCTTTCTTACCTTATTGAGCATCCTGCAACGATTTTGGAATTTGGCAAATCAGCTCGTTCAAAAGTGATTAGAGATTTTTCATTAAAAAAGGCTGAGGTTCTTTGGTGGGAAGTGTTGAAGACTGGCTAACAACATATTTGAGTTCAGCCACTTGTTTCTTTTTAGGTAAAGCATTGATCAATACAAGCGCAATTAAATAAAAAGGAACGCAAGGTGCTTTATATCTTACAAGAGAGCCAAAATTATAACTTGTAAAACCGACCGCAAAGCCAAACATCATGGCAAAGGCCATACAAAAAATTATCTCTTTGTCAAAGAAGATATGTCGTATAAACTTAAAGATGCCTGTCTTGAAAAGTACTTTTAAAGTGAATAGCAGAATAAGAAAACTTTCCAGCGCCGATAGCAACATTACCGGATTTTTTACTTCCCATACATACGGCCTGAAGTAGGTGACGTTTATAGCCTGGGGAACTTTGGAAGCAACACTTGCCGGGCTTGAAAAGTTTATATCTCCAAGAGAGTAGGCAGAGCCGGTCCTGTTTTCTGAACCTCTTCCTGCTACAGAAATCCTTGAATGATATTCCTGATAAGTCTGTGCGGTTTCTGCAATATTTTCAAGAGAGAATCTTTGTAAGTATTCACCTATTTCATTGATAAAAAAAAAGGCTACACTGAAAATTACAACGGTGGCGAAAGGAACTACCATAATCCTAAAGATCACGTTCTTTATGTTAGACCGTATTGCAAGTAAGGTGTATAGGGCAAGCGACACCAGTAAAACTAATGCGATATATGCCTTTAAATTAATTATTACATAGAAGCTTAATAGTAATAAAAAAAATGTAATAATTTTTTTCCTGTTCAAAGAAAACAGGTTTTGAACGGTCCAAACAATTACTCCGATAAAGAGTACGCATAAAGTGTCCTTCATAATACCCGAACTCCAGAAAACAACACCGGGAATAAATAGAGTAACAATAGCAAGCTGTTTATGTAATGTTGGGAAGAGCCTGTAAAAAGATATGAAAAGCAACCATAGACCTATCAACGATAAGGCAGCAAATAGTAATGTGCACGACCAAAATGAATTAAAGGAAAATAAATTTATTATTGACGTTACCTGTTTTGTAAAGATTGTAGTTTTTGAACCACCTAGTAACAAATCAGGATCTGACAGGCCGCTTAAACCTACATGACCTGAAATAAATGCTTTATAAAACGACGATGCACCATTGAAGTACATCTGGGTATCACCTCCACCGTAATAATAAGCATATACCCAGGCAAAACTCAACCCACATAATAGCTTTAGGAGTAAAGCTTTTCTAAAATAACCGCGGATCTCAGCTTTAATTTTCCTTGAAAATAAAAAACCAACAAAAAGTATAACTACAAAATAGAGAACAATTAAAATGACATCTTTCAATCCAATGTAATTATTCATGCAATTCAAATTTACTTTTAATTAATTCATGTTGATTATCCCTGACACACCTGCATTTATTAAATACACCGTATTCCGCTCCATGTTTCAAAGACAATGTGAGGTAAAACCGTAATTATTCTACAACATGGCGTAAATAAAGAGTATACTTTTGGTTAAATCAGTGTAATCTTTGCATCAAATTTTTGATTTGTGAAAGCAAACAACTTATGTCTATTTATAAACTATTGCGCAATCTTTATTAAACATCTTCCAATTGCCAAGAGTTTTACGAATATTTAATCGGTTAATAATAGGAGGGCCTACCTTAAATGCGGTGTATCTAACGCATTACATGGCTCCGGAATTTGAAACCTTGCTTGTTGTAGGTGAAAAAGAATCGCATGAGCATAGCGCTGATTATTTAACGGAACAACTTGGCGTTGAGCCATTGGTTATTCCTGAAATGGGCCGCTCAATAAATCCTATCAATGATTATAAGGCTTATAGAAAATTAAAATCAATAATCAAAGAATTTAAACCGGATATTGTACATACACATGCCGCAAAACCCGGAGCTCTGGGTCGTTTGGCAGCTTATACCTCGGGTGTAAAAGTGATAGTTCATACTTATCACGGTCATATATTTCATTCTTATTTTAGCTCGTTTAGAACTAATACATTTTTACATATAGAGCGTTATATGGCTAAGATTAGCAGTTCTCTTGTAGCAATTAGTCCCTTGCAAAAAAAAGAATTGGTTGACGATTTTAAGGTAGCGCCGGCAGATAAATTTTCGATCATTCCATTAGGTCTTGATTTGGATAAATTCCAAATTGACTTTTGGGAGAAACGTACATCTTTCCGCAATGAATTTTTATTGAGTGAAGACACTATAGCCATAAGTATAATTGGCCGATTAGTGCCAGTAAAAAATCACCATCTTTTTATTGAGGCTGTTGCGCATGTTTTCAACAACACATCAAAAAACATAAAAGCATTTATTATTGGTGATGGTGAAATGAGAAGTAGCCTTGAACAATATGCTACAGGTTTGGGCCTAACTGTTTCTTTGCCTGGAGATAATAACCCTAATGCAAATTTGGTCTTTACCTCATGGCGTAGTGATGTGGATATCATTAATGCAGGCAGTGACATCATTGCACTTACATCATTAAATGAAGGCACCCCTGTAAGCCTTATTGAAGCCCAGGCTGCACATAAACCAATTGTCTCTACGAGAGTTGGCGGGATACAGGATATAGTGCAGGAAGGCAAAACAGCATTGCTATCTGACATAGATGATAAAACTGCTTTCTATAATAACCTGCTAAAAATTGTAGATGATGATAATCTTCGCAATGAGATGAGCCAGCAGGGCAAAGTGAATGTTGCAACAAAGTACAGCTATCAAAACCTTATAAATAATATGAGTCATCTCTATTATAACCTTCTCCAGAACGCTCCTGTCAAAAGCTTGGCAAGAGTTTAAACAAAATACTGACGATGTTTGTTTAAAACTGCAACTTGAACGTTGTATGCAGTTTACAATAAAAGATATTGAGAACCTGAGTGGTGTAAAGGCTCACACTATACGTATATGGGAGCAACGCTATTCTTTTTTGAGACCAGGGAGAACTGAGAAAAATTTAAGACTCTATGATGACGAGCAGCTTAAGACCATTTTAAACATTGCCCTTCTTAATAAGCATGGTTTTAAAATTTCGCACATTGATAAAATGAGTGAAGAGGGCAGGCTGCAAAAGATAATGTCTTTACCATCTGCAGAGGCAAAAAATGAAGTAATTATCAACAACCTTATTGACCAGATGAATAAGGTTGACATGAAGACTTTTGAAGAATGTATTGATGCTCAAATTAAAACTCAAACTATTGAGAAAACTTTATTACAGATCATCTTTCCATTCTTAGAAAGAATAGGGGTGCTTTGGCTTACCAGTCATATTAATCCGGCACAGGAGCATTTGGTAAGTAACATTATTCGTCAAAAAATAATTGTGGGCATTGAAACACTTAATAAGCCTAAACAAAGCACTGCAACTATCTGTATGTTTCTACCTGAAGGTGAATATCATGAATTAAGCCTTTTGTTTATTACTTATCTTTTAAAAAAAGCTGGTGTAGAGATCATTTATCTAGGCGCAAGCATACCATTGATAGATGTAGAATTTATTGTGAGATATAAAAAACCGGATTATCTATTCTCACATCTTACCAGCATCACACAAAAATTTAATTTTGAAACGTTTTTAAATAGCCTCCACTCAAGCTTTCCTTCTATTCCAATCATTATTTCTGGTAAACTCACCACTGTTTACTCCAAAAAAATACCAGAAAATATTCACTTCAAAAAATCCGCTGTAGAAATTTTACAATTTATAGAGACTTTTTAGTCGAATTAAAATTTTTAAAAAAGCTTCATTTATTTCTCTGTCTAACATTTTTTTGTTTAACTTTATGCATTAAAACTTAAACAAACTTTATGTCTTCGTTAGATTTTGATCAACTTTTAATCGGAAGTAAAGATTACTTAAAACCGTTTGCTTTTAAATTAACCAGCGATACGGAAACAGCTAAAGATCTGCTACAGGAAACAGTTTACAGGGCTTTGGCCAATAAGGAGAAGTATAATTTTGGTACTAACATTAAAGCGTGGCTCTACACTATAATGCGTAACATTTTTATCAATGATTATCGCAAAAAAGGCAGGCAACCAATGGTGAGTGATAGTGCTGCCAATGAGTTTCATTTAAATCAGCAACAACTACATATTAACAATGCTGCAGAAGTAAATTTAAAAATGCGGGAAATAAATACTGTTATTCACGATTTACCTGCAATGTTTAAACACCCGTTCATGCTATACTTCGAGGGTTACAGATATCATGAAATTGCGGTGATGTTAAGTGAACCACTGGGAACAATTAAAAGTAGAATTCACTTTGCCAGGAAACTTTTAAAAGAACAGATAAATAGATTTGATTAAAACTCACGGGCAAAGAAAAATGACCTTCTAAATCACTTATCTTTCTTGCTCATAATATTGAAAAAGGCAATCGTAATAGGAAGTGGTTTTTCAGGCATGTCTACCGCTGCATTTTTAGCAAAGCAGGGCTTGCAGGTTACGGTTCTGGAAAAACACAATATTCCGGGTGGACGTGCAAGGCAAGTGAAAGCTGATGGCTTTACTTTTGATATGGGTCCGAGTTGGTATTGGATGCCGGATGTTTTTGAAAAGTTCTTTGAACAATTTGGTAAGCAGGTCAGTGATTATTATACGCTTGATCGGCTAAGTCCTTCTTACACTGTATATTTTAGAGATGAACGAATTGATATACCATCAGATTATAATGCTTTAAAACAACTTTTTGAACAGCTTGAAACAGGTTCATCAATCAAGCTTGATAAGTTTTTAAAGGAAGCCGCTTTTAAATATCAGGTTGGGATTAAGGATCTTGTTTATAAGCCTGGGCAGTCTGTAACAGAATTTTTAAACTTTGATTTTCTAAAAGGTGTTTTTAGGCTGGATGTGTTCACTTCAATAGAATCACACATCAACAAGTTCTTCAAAAACAAGAAGATCAGGCAATTATTAGCCTTCCCTGTTTTGTTTCTTGGCGCATTACCATCCCAAACGCCAGCCTTATACAGCCTGATGAATTATGCTGATATCAAGCTTGGAACATGGTACCCAAAAGGTGGCATGTTTAAGATTGTGGAAGCAATGCATGGTCTTTGTAACCAACTTGGTGTGAAATTTATATTTAACGCTAATGTTGACAATATGATTTTTGATAAAAATAATATTGCCTTAGTTGAATCCCATCATATCGAAGATAATTCTACAACATCTTATGAGGCTGATGTAGTAATTGGAGCTGCTGATTATCAATTCATAGAAACAAAACTGCTACCTGCCTATTTAAGAACTTATTCGGAAGATTATTGGGATTCAAGAGTAATGGCTCCTTCCTGCCTAATTTATTATGTAGGATTAAATAAAAAACTAGTGAACATTACGCATCATTCTTTGTTTTTTGATGTTAGTTTTGATAAACATGGGGAGCAGATCTATACAAAACCAGCGTGGCCGGATGAACCATTGTTTTATGTGTCAGCCACTTCCGTAACTGATAAAAGCGTAGCACCATTTAATGCTGAAAACCTTTTCTTTCTTATTCCTGTGGCTTCAGGGTTAACAGGAGATAGTGAAGCTTTAAGAGAAAAGTATTTTAATATGATTGTCGAACGCTATGAAAAACATATTGGTCAAAAAATAAAAAGCTCAATAGTTTATAAAAAATCTTTTGGGCCAACTGATTTCGTAAATGATTACAATGCTTTTAGAGGAAATGCTTATGGACTGGCTAATACGTTAAAGCAAACGGCTATCTTAAAGCCATCCCTTAAAAGTAAAAAGGTTAATAATTTATTTTACACAGGTCAGTTAACGGTACCGGGGCCAGGCGTTCCACCGGCAATAATAAGTGGGGAGGTAGTGGCTAATGAAGTTGGCAAATATTTAAATAAATAATTTTGGTAAACACGTTGTATGATACAATTATTTCATGAGGTTAGCCGCCTTTGCAGTAAAGTAACGACGCAAAAATACAGCACATCGTTTTGCAGCGCCATCAGGCTGTTGCATAAAGATTTGCAAGCTCCTATCTATAATATTTATGGGTTTGTTCGATTTGCTGATGAGATAGTTGACACCTTTCATGATTATGATAAGGCTGTTTTATTACAGGAATTTGAACAGAACACCTGGCAGGCTATTGAGCGGAAGATAAGTCTGAATCCAATTTTACATAGCTTTCAACAAACCGTGCATGACTTTGGCATAAGCCATTCACTTGTATCTGCTTTTTTTAAAAGCATGAAATATGATTTGGATAAGAGAGCTTACGATTCAGCCGAATACAGGGAATATATTTATGGAAGTGCGGAAGTAGTTGGGTTAATGTGTCTATCTGTTTTTTGTGAAAGAGATATGGATCAATATGAAAGATTAAAGCCTTTTGCCCAATCTCTTGGAGCAGCTTTTCAAAAAGTTAATTTTTTAAGAGATGTAAAAGCAGACTTTGAAGTAATGGACAGAACCTATTTTCCTGACGTGGATTTTGGCAACTTTACTCATCTAATGAAGTCTTCAATCGAAGATGATATTCTTAAAGATTTCAAACATGCATTTGAAGGTATTTCGCAATTACCATTTAAAGCAAAGTTTGGTGTTTATGTTGCTTATAAATATTACTACTCGCTTTTTAATAAAATAAGAAGAACGGCTCCAGCCCAAATTTTACACAACCGTATACGGATCCCGAATTATTTAAAAGCCATGATTGTAATGAGGGCGGGGGTTAAACATCAACTTAAATTAGTTTAATTATTTAATTGTTTCTTGTGACTGAAGTTGTTCTTGTAAATGACCAGGATGAAGCCATCGGCACGATGGAGAAATTGGAAGCTCATCAGAAAGGAGAGCTGCACCGTGCATTTAGCATTTTTATTTATAACGGTCGTGGGGAAATGCTGCTGCAGCAAAGGGCAATGTCTAAATATCATAACGGCGGCTTATGGACAAATGCCTGCTGCAGTCATCCAAACCCAGGAGAAGCTATCGAAGCAGCAGCTTCACGTCGATTAAAAGAAGAGCTTGGCTTTACTGCACCGATAAAAAAAATATTCAGTTTTACTTATAAAGCTGAATTTGCTAATGGCTTAACAGAATATGAATTTGATCATGTTTTTGTTGGTACTTACGATGGGAAGATAAATGCTGATCCCTCAGAAGTGATGAACGTCAAATATATTACTCAAAAGCAGCTGCAGGATGATTTAAAACACTCACCAGCTTTTTTTACAGCCTGGTTTAAAATTGCCCTTTCCAAGATTGATCTGTATCACACACTCGGAGGAAATCTGTAAATTTGTATCTCATGCAGGCTATTCTCTTTATACTCATTTTGCTGTTGGTTTTCTTCATTATGGAAGGGATAACCTGGCTCACGCATAAATATCTTATGCATGGCTTTCTCTGGTATCTTCATGAAGATCATCACCAGAAAGGCCCTGGTTTTTTTGAAAAGAATGACGCCTTTTTTCTAATTTTTTCTGTTCCAAGCATTCTTTGTATTCTTTTCGGTGTTACAAGAAATATTTATTGGCTTGCAGCCATAGGGTTTGGTATTGCGTTATATGGTTTTGCATATTTCGTGGTGCATGATATTATCATTCATCAACGTTTTAAGCTTTTTACAAGAAGTAATAACTCTTACGTACGGGCCATAAGATGGGCACACAAAATGCATCATAAGCATCTTGATAAACATGACGGCGAAAGCTTTGGTATGCTGCTGGTTGCTAAAAAATATTGGGATAAAATATTAACTGATAGAAGGCGACAAAACAGTGGGCATTATTCCTCTCAAAAGGCATAGTTTAATATCTACATTATAAATTTTATTGGCTGATACCGATCCATACGGCTCATTTGATTTCACTTTTTTAGGAGCCGGATGTGCGTCACTTAGTTTACTGATGCGCATGATTGATTCAGGTAAATTTTCCGAAAAAAAAATATTATTGATTGACAGACAACCTAAAAACAGTAATGATCGTACCTGGTGTTTTTGGGAGAAAGAGGAAGGTTATTTTGAACCGCTTGTTTTTAAAACGTGGTCAAACCTATTGTTTATTGCCGGTAAAGAACCTATGACACTTGACGTTGGTTCTTATGTATATAAAATGATCAGGGGCATAGACTTTTATAATCATTGCTTTTCTAAAATATCAACACAAAGAAATATTACCGTTTGTTATGGCAATATTGAATTTTCCGCTGATCACAATGATACTAAATTTAATGGGAAATTCCTCAATACCTGGGATACCATAATCTTTAATTCCATTAATATTTCTACTCCAAATTCTAAATACCACCAACTACTACAACATTTCAAAGGTTGGATAGTAGAAGCACCTGATGCATTTAATCCAGGCCAGGCAACGTTAATGGACTTTTCTGTAGATCAGGATAACGGATCAACATTTGTTTACGTGTTGCCTCTTTCATCTTCCAAGGCTCTTGTTGAGTATACGCTTTTTTCTCCGGCTCTGTTAGCTGACGCTGAGTATGATTCGGCAATAAAAGAATATGTAGAGCACAACTTAAATATCAAAAATTATACTGTTGCAGAAACGGAATTTGGAATTATACCAATGACTAATCAACCTTTTGCTTTTTATTCAAATGGTATGTATAACATCGGTACTGCCGGCGGCAATACTAAGCCGTCAACAGGATATACATTTAAATTTATACAAAAGCAATCTGATCATATATTTAGGGATTTAGTAGATGGTAAAAAGCCAACACAAAATACTTCGCCTAAAAAATATAATTTTTATGACGGCACCTTTTTAAATGTGCTTGCAACGAATAAAATGGCTGGTAAACAGGTTTTTGAAAACCTCTTCAAAAAAAATAAAGCATCAGAAATATTTAAATTTCTCGATAATGAATCAACGCTTAAGACGGATCTTTCTATTATAAGTTCCTTACCAACAGGCAAATTCTTGAAAGCTGGATTGGAAGAAATTATTTAGTTGAAGTGCTTTAATCAGCGCCATATTAATTGAGTTATTTTACTAAAGTCTTAATCACTATTTTTATTCGATTTATAATTATGACTACAGTAGAGCAAGATATTCTTGAGTTATATAAAGCGGTTAGCAATGCACCAATTCAATCAATTGAAAAGTTGCCGCAATCCGGCAGTGATAGAATTTATTACAGGTTAATTTCTGATAAGGGATCGTATATCATCACATCAAATCAAAACATAAGAGAAAATCTTACCTTCTTTAATTTTAGTTTTCACTTCAAAAAAAAGGAATGTCCTGTACCTGAGATCCTGGCCGTAAATGATGAGCGAACGTTATACATCCAGGAAGATCTTGGAGATGAAACACTCTTATCAAAACTTGAAGCATTCGGCCATTGCGATTACACTTATAAACTGTTCCAGAAAAGTTTGAAAGCGCTTGCCTGGTTGCAGATAAATGGTGATAAGCAATTTGATTATAGCTGGTGTATTACGTCTAAAAAATTTGGTAAGCAATCGATCATGAGCGATATGCTTTATTTTAAGTACTATTTTCTGGACACTTTAAAAATCCCATACGATAAAGAAAAACTGATTGATGATTTTGAAGCTATGGGCTCTTACCTAAAGCAGGTAGATAATAAATATTTCATGTTCCGGGATTTTCAGAGCAGAAATATCATGATCAAAGATGATGAAGTGTTTTTTATAGACTACCAGGGCGGAATGAAAGGCGCCTTACAATATGATGTGGGTTCTTTGCTTTGGCAGGCAAAGGCTAACCTAAGTGATGATTGGAAAAATTCACTCCTTGACTATTACATCAACTGCATTGAGGAAATTCTACAAAAGCCTGTAGATCGCACCAGGTTTATAACGCAATACAATGGTTATGTTTTAATACGGCTATTGCAGGTTATGGGTGCTTACGGCTTTAGAGGATTATTTGAAAGAAAGGCACATTTTTTAACCAGTATTCCGCTTGCTCTAAAAAACCTTAAATGGTTTATTAATAATAAACAAATCGGTATAGGTATACCGGAGTTTGAAAGATTACTACATGTGATAGTTGAAGATGATATTATCCAACGATTTGAAACTATAAAGGCATCACATGAAACATCTTTAGTAGTTTCTATAAAAAGTTTCTCTTATAAAATTTCAGGTTATCCAAAAGATGAAACTGAGAATGGCGGTGGCTTTGTTTTTGATTGCCGGGGTATCTTAAATCCGGGTCGGTTTGATGAATACAAAGCCATTAATGGTCGCACAAAACCGGTGATCGATTTTCTTGAGCGTCAAACAAAAATGCCTGAGTTCCTGAACAGTGTTTTTAATGTGATTGATATAGCAGTTGAAAATTACATTCAAAGAAATTTTGGTGATCTCAGTGTTAGTTTTGGCTGCACAGGCGGTTACCACAGAAGCGTGTATGCTGCGGATGCTTTAACCAGGCATTTAAGAAACAAGTATAATGTTAAGATCAGGCTAAACCATGTTGAACAAAAAATAGAAGAAACAAAAGGATTTTAATTAGGTGATCATAAATTATTCTTATGAAGGCTATGATACTTGCAGCAGGACTGGGTACACGGCTAAAGCCTTTTACCGATAAGCATCCTAAAGCCCTGGCTGTTGTTAATAAAAAAACCTTACTCCAAAG
>JBDSRT010000024.1:0-8157 GCA_039929165.1 Ginsengibacter sp. | reverse complement strand
CCGCCATAACTATAATCTTCATTACTGTTTTTGCCGGTGATCTGAAACACACCCATTGTAGCTTTTTTTAACTTACCTAATTTACTGCCTGCATTTTTGGCGATGGTTTCAGCACGGATCTTTGCGTCTGCACTGGCTCTTGCCAACAGGTCCATTTTTACTTCTGAAAGTTTGGTATTATAAAATAAAGGTGGGCTCGAATTTAATTCAACACCACTTTCAATAAGTTGTGTTACTTCTCTTGAGATCTGCTCAATTTTGGCTACTTCCTGAGATTCAACTTTCACGTTCTGACGAAGCGTATATCCAGTAAAAACTGATCCTAATGACCTGCCGTTTTCATCCTGTTTATAATCAAAGTCTTTATTGATTTCTACCGAAGAAAAAACCATTTCATTATCATTAATGCCCTTACTTTTTAAATAATTGCGGATGATATTTTCGTCACTTTTTAATGACGCATAAGCACTCTTAAGATCAAAAGATTTTTTGGAGTAACTCCCGTTCCATACAATTAAATCGCTTGAAAAATCTTTCTCTGCAAGGCCTGTTACAACAATGGTTTCCATTGTTACCGACCTGTATTTGTAAGCATTTCCTACAATGGCAAAGGCAATTACGATAGCAATACCTATCACAGCCGAAGCAATTAAAACTCTCATAAAGTTGAATGTATTAGTTGTCGAATATATTATTTATCTCAGGATTTTCAGATTAAAGACCAGCCCCACAATCATAAAAATTCATTAAACCAATAAATGCGTTTGCTTGATAACGCCAATTACAAAAACACTTTGTACATGGCCCATGTTCTCTATCTCACTTAATTTGTTTACATGAAAATTGTAATAGGCATTCATGTCTTCACAAACCACTTTCAGCATAAAGTCAAACTCACCTGAAATATTATAACATTCAATTACTTCATCAAGCTCTTTAATCGTTTTTATAAATTTTTGCCCGGCGTTTTTACTGTGTTGTTTTAAAGAGACATAACAAATAACCATCAATGCCTTTCGCACTTTTGCATTGTCAACCAGCGTTACATACTGCTTAATGGTACCATTGCTTTCCATACGTTTTATCCGTTCATGCACAGGCGTTGTACTTAAATGAACTTTAGCAGCTATTTCTTTTACTGTTATCCTGGCATTTTGCTGGAGCAGTTGGAGAATAGCAATATCTTTTTTATCAAGATCATCAATAGACAAAGTGGTTTGTTCTTTTTGCATGATAAATTCGTTATCAAATTTGATGTATATTCTGCAATAAGTTAAAAACTTAGCATTAAATACTAAAATTAAAGTAACCATTAGAATTTTATGCTACAATATTTACATTTGTGACTTAAATTTTAAACCATGTCAACAATCACAAAATCGGAAATCAATTTTGATCTTAAATACAAAGTGGCCGATATCAATCTTGCCGAATGGGGCCGTAAAGAAATAAAACTTGCCGAATCAGAAATGCCTGGTCTTATGGCTTTGCGTGATGAATATGGCGCACAAAAGCCTTTAGCTGGTGCCAGAATAGCTGGCTGTCTTCATATGACAATCCAGACTGCAGTCCTTATTGAAACATTGGTTGAGTTAGGTGCAGAAGTAACCTGGAGCTCATGTAACATATTTTCAACACAGGATCATGCTGCTGCTGCGATTGCTGCTGCCGGTATCGCGGTTTTTGCCTGGAAAGGTCAAACCACTGAAGAATCAGAATGGTGTATTGAGCAGACTTTGTTTTTTGGAAGTGCAGACAAACCGTTAAACATGATACTTGATGACGGCGGCGATCTTACCAATATGGTTTTTGATGTTTATCCTGAATTGATCCAACACATTCGTGGTTTATCAGAAGAAACTACCACTGGGGTACACCGTTTGTACGAAAGAATGGAAAAAGGAACTTTGCCAATGCCGGCTTTCAATGTGAATGATTCAGTTACCAAAAGCAAATTTGATAACAAATACGGTTGTAAAGAAAGTTTGGTTGATGCTATCCGTCGTGCTACTGATGTAATGATGGCTGGTAAAGTTGCAGTTGTAGGTAGTTATGGCGATGTAGGTAAAGGTTCCGCAGCGTCCTTAAAAGGTGCAGGTTGCAGGGTTATCGTAACAGAAATAGATCCTATCTGTGCTTTACAGGCAGCAATGGACGGGTTTGAAGTTAAGAAAATGATTGATGCTGTTAAAGAGGCTGATATTATTGTAACAGCTTCAGGTTGCAGAGATCTGATTACTGAACAACATTTCCGTGCAATGAAAGACAAAGCCATTGTTTGTAACATTGGTCACTTTGATATTGAGATTGATATGGCCTGGCTGAACGATAATTATGGCAACACAAAAAATACTATCAAACCCCAGGTTGATCTTTATACCATTGAGGGGAAAGATGTTATTGTTTTGGCAGAAGGCAGGTTGGTAAACCTGGGTTGTGGAACCGGTCATCCTTCGTTTGTGATGAGTAATTCATTCACTAATCAAACCCTTGCCCAGCTTGAACTTTGGAAGAATCATAAAAACTATGAAAACAAAGTTTACGTATTGCCTAAAATTCTAGATGAGAAAGTTGCCCGTTTACATTTGGCCAAAATTGGCGTAGTGTTAGATGAGCTTAGCGATACGCAATCTTCTTATTTAGGCATTGACAAAAAAGGCCCGTTCAAACCGGAACATTACAGGTATTAATAATTAATATAAGATCACGAACAATAAATAAGAACCCGTCTCAATGGCGGGTTTTTTTTATTAGAGGTATTAATTATACGCCAAAGAAATTAGGTAATTTTAAAAAAAACAATGGTATGGAAGTCATTGACCGTGTTCCACGAACAGCTTTAGATATTTTTCGCCTATTACCGGAAGGAACTTTATGTGAAGTAATTGATAACATCCTTTATATGTCACCTGCCCCAAAATATACTCACCAACGTCTATTATTGTTGCTTGCAAAAAAGATAAGTGACCACGCAGAAAAAAATAAAACCGGGGAAGCTTTTATTTCGCCTGTTGATGTTTATTTTGAAGATTTGCTTTCAGCCGTGCAGCCGGATATTATATATGTTTCAAATGAGAATAGTGGCATCATAAATGAAGATGGCTATTTCTATGGCGCGCCTGATTTGATCATTGAAATATTATCTTCTGACAAAAAGAGAGATACAGTGACCAAGAAAAATTTGTATGAAAAGGCTGGCGTTAAAGAATATTTTATCATCAACCCTACAGATCGTAAAATTATTTGTTACACTTTAGATGATGTATATAAAATGGTTTATGATGAGATAGGCATTTTCAAATCACAGCTATTAGGTTTTCAGTTCACATTTTAAGTGAATTGAAATCAGTAACGTATTTGTGATAAAATTTATATTTTTAAAATTGATACGAAAGCATTCCCTTTTATTAATCCTGATTTTATTTCAAAGCCCCCTTGCAATACTATTTTCTTTTTTGATGATATTAATGGCATACTTGTGTTTATCACAGTACAACCTACCGTATAATGAAATGGGTAGATATTTTGATGAAAAAACTGAAACTGTATACCATGACGGTTACTATCTTTTTTATGGCATTTTTAGTTTTTTATTTTTTGTTCTTTTAATTGCAACTTTATTCTGGTTAAAGAAAACTTACAAAGCATTTATAAAGTCAAAATGCTCCAAAAATTTTTATCTGCTAATCTGCCATCAAAACTTAATTCAAGTTTATTAATTCTTCCTTTCTTTTGCAAATGCCTGTAAGCAAACCTGAAGTTGACATTGTAAATACAATTCTTGAAGATTGTATCATGGCTTATCCTGTATCATCTTTTGTTATAAGTCTATACAAGCAATATGTGCAGCGTGGCAGTCTAAGTAAGAAACAGTTACAGGGCCTGTATGGCAAGGCTTCTAAAATTGAAGACCTTTCTCCGGGCAAGCTGGCAACACTTGAAGCGCTGATTAAAAAAATGCCAACCAGATTTAAATCTGAATTACCACCCAACGAAATACTTCAAAAAAAAGATGATGGAGCCTTACACCTGATCGACCAAATATTGACAAAATACCCTCAACACAAACGGGTACTTTTCTTGAAAGCAAAACATGAAAATAACGGGCAACTCACCACAATTGAAATTGCTGAGTTGAAAAAATTTATTGTTCTGTTAAAGCTATGATGCAACAACTCTTTTATAAAACGATAATTAAAGTAATGACGCTGCTCTTATTAGTTATGATTTTTGGTTGCAGCAAAAAACTTGAAATACTTAAGATTGTTGAGCTGAAAAATTATCCATCAGGTTCCGGGATGACGCTCATTAAAAACCAACTTTTCCTAATTGGTGATGATGCCACTTATATTACCATTCTGGATACATCGTTGCGCATTGTTGACAGTATACTTCTAATAAATTATAAGGATAAGCGCATTCCCAAAGATATAAAACCGGACCTGGAGGCTGCAGCTACTTTGTATATTGAAGGAAAACCCTATGGACTTTTTTTAGGCTCAGGTTCATTAAAGCCTTTTAGAGATTATGGCTATTTGGTTAACCCGGGTAACAAACAGATTCTTAAAATCAATTTGCAAAAGTTCTATAATCAACTAAAATATGTCGGCGTTGAAGACATTAATATTGAAGGCGCAACTGCCTTGCCTGGTGGCTTATTGTTGGCCAATCGTGGCAATAAATCAAATAGGTTAAATCAACTCATTTATACAAATGCAAGATCCGTTGCGAAGACTGGTAGTGCAATATTAAAGGTAATTAAGGTAGGCACGAACACCGATACATCTTCGTTTGCCGGTGTGTCTGGCTTAGACTATTCAAGAAAACAAGATAAACTTTGGCTGAGCGTAAGCACAGAGAATACGGCTAATTCCATTGATGACGGCGAGATAGGTAAAAGTTATTTATGGATGATTAATGACATCTCTGCTAAACGACGATTGTCTGCAATCAATCCGAGCAAAATATTTGATCTCGAAGAATTAGATAATCGGTTTAAAGGCGAAAAAATTGAATCAGTTTGTGTGGTTGCTCACAATAAAAACAGTACTGAACTTGTTTTGGTATCTGACAATGACAAAGGGACCAGTAAACTGTTTAAAATTAAATTAACTTACTAATCGGCGGGTCGGAAGCCTTTTAAACTAATTTCAATAAAAAATTTTTGTGAAATTAAATGCTATGATATATCTGTTATTGTTTCTTCTGCTATCATGCAGTAAGAATGAAAATCCTAAACCCATTGAGGATGTTGCCATCTTTGAAAACACGCCTATTTCCTACCCTGTAAAGCCAGGGAAATTCGATGAAGCTTCCGGCATAGCAATAAGTAAATTAAATCCCGGTAGAATTTGGGTTGAACAGGATAGTGGTAATCCGCCCGAATTAATTGCTATTGACACAAATGCCAACCTTGTGAAGAAAATTCCGATTACCGGAGTCACGAATCGTGATTGGGAAGATATGTCTCTTGCGCCCGGCCCTGAAGCTGGTAAAAACTATATTTATTTAGCAGAGACCGGCGATAACAATCAAAAAGATTCATCTTATGCTTTTTACCGTTTTCTTGAACCATCAATTTCAATCGATAATATAACGGGTGTAGACAAGCTTTCTTTCAAATATCCTGATGGTCCTCATGATGCTGAAGGCTTTTTTGTTAGTCCATCAACAAAAGATATTTACATCATAACAAAACGCGACTCTCAATCAAGGGTATACCGGTTGCCTTACCCGCAATCGATTTCAACTGCAACAACTGCAACATATGTCGGTAGTTTACCTTTTAGCGGCGTAACAAGTGCGGCTATTTCAGCTGATGGTTCAGAGTTGATGATAAAAACTTATGCAGCAATTTATTATTGGAAAAGAAACGGCAATGAAACACCGGAGACAAGCTTAACCAAAGAACCTACAAAACTTGGTTACCAAATGGAGCAGCAGGGTGAAGCCATTACTTTTGATGAAGGTAATTCTGGTTTTTACACTTTAAGTGAAAAGCCGTTACTGAACCCGGTAAATCTTAATTTTTATAAACGGAAATAACACAAATAAAAAATGCGGAGTCTGATTCCGCATTTTTTTTGATCCTGCTAAAAAATATGTGTAGCGGCTAATACTGAGGCGAGCAACATTACGCATTTCCAACAATGGGTTTTATTCATTTTATTTTTTAATTTTCTGATCTACATCACCGCACCAAGCTCGGTGTCATGTGGATTATCATAGTAATCAAAATCGTCTTCAGCAAATTTATCCATCAACTTTGCCCTAAGAAGAATGCCGCCCACAATTATGATAGCCGCAGCTACCAGGGCTGTTACTGCTTTTTTTCTTTTTTTCTTTTCCCTTTTAAAATCGTTGACCTGATCCATATCTTTAAGTTTACGAGTGAGTAATAATTTTTGAAAGATTATCGCTTATAATTGAGGCAATTTCAAAAATAAAATTACAATTTATCGTCAAGAACTGTGCCCTTTCAACGTTGACTTCCGCATTAATAAAAAGTTATCTTATAGTGTTCTAAAATGTTCATCATTAAAATCAAGCGTTAAATTGCCTCCCGGTTGCTGAAAACTTTCTACACTTTTATAAATTCATCACGATGCTTTTTTTACCAAAGTCACTTTATTCATTTGCAATTATTATTTCGATATCATTAACTGCTATCGGTCAACCGTCAGGTTTTTTTCACACAAAAGGAAAAGATATTATTGCCCCGGACGGCAAGGCATTTCTTATCAAGGGTACCAATCTTGGAAATTGGTTGGTACCCGAAGGTTATATGTTCAAGCTTGGCGACGTTAGCAGTCCGAGATTAATTAACAAGGTAATTACCGAATTGATTGGCCCCAGAGAAGCCTTTAATTTTTGGAAGAAATTTTTAGATAATTATATCATTCAAGATGATATTCATTATTTAAAATCAATTGGTGTAAACTCTATCCGCCTGCCATTTAATTACCGGCTGTTTTCAAAAGAATATTATATGGGTGTTTCTGATAGTTTACACGGATTTGTGTATATGGATCGCCTGATTAACTGGTGTAAGAAAGAGAATATCTACATTCTTTTAGACATGCATTGCGCACCCGGTGGTCAAACAGGTGACAATATTGATGATGGCTATGGCTTTCCATTTTTATTTGATAATGAGGCAGACATTGAACAAACGGCCAGCATTTGGAAAAGTATTGCTGCACGTTATAAAAATGAAAAGATCATAATGGGTTACGATCTTTTAAATGAACCTATCGCTCATTACTATGATTCCAATCACTTTAACCCTTTATTAGAACCCGTTTATAAAAAGATTGTAAAGGCCATCAGGGAAGTAGATAAAAATCACACGATTTATTTAGGTGGCGCACAATGGAATTCAAACTTTAAGCCTTTTGGTAAGCCCTTTGATGACAATATGGTTTATACTTTTCACAAATACTGGACGCCACCTACAAAGGCTGTGATACAAGACTATATTGATTTTAGAGAAAAATATAATGTACCTATATATGTTGGTGAAACCGGTGAAAACACTGATGGTTGGGTTGACAGTTTCAGAGTTGTTTGTGAACAGAATAATGTTGGCTGGCATTTTTGGCCTTATAAAAAAATGGAAAGTACAAGAGGCTTTGCCTCATTTGCACAACCGGCAGGATACGATTCTGTGATTAACTATGCCGGCAAACCAAGAACAACATTTAGTGATCTGAGAGCAGCAAGGCCAAAATCAATGGACGATATAAGGAAAAGCCTGGATCTGTTGTTACAAAATATAAAGTTCAAAAATTGTATGGCTAATGAAGGCTACATAAAAGCACTTGGCCTTAATTTTAAAAAGATAGAATAATAAAAGAGATAAATAATTTACTTAAATGAGACTTTCGGGTCTCATTTTTTATTTAAAAAATCGTCCATTTTTTGCATGTTTAAAAAAAATTTGTTGATACAATAAAAAGTGAAATATATTTGTCTACCAATTTAGTAGACTAATGCAGAAAATCTCCCATTTCTTTTTGGCCTATGCGCCTTCTTCCACAACCTGTTGTTAGTTAAACTGGCATTATACTTCAAACACTAATTAAATTTATTTAAGTTTTTTCAACAATGGACACTCTCGATTTTAACTCAACAAAACGAATTTTCTTATTTCTGCTT